>NZ_DFTP01000062.1:5180-5577 GCF_002381585.1 Marinimicrobium sp. UBA4209 | reverse complement strand
AAGTAATAGTTGGGTGCGCAGGCTCCGGTCGGCGAGTTCGGGTGCCGGGCGCGCTGATACCTGCTCCAGCAGCGCACTCAGATTCAGTTCATTGCCGCGCATCAGCTCCGGTGTCTGACCGAGCCGGCTCAGCTCCGTACGCACCTGGTGCAGTACTTTCAACAGTGCGCCTTTCCAGTCCCCGTTCAGGACCTGTTGCGCCGCAACATTACCGCCGCGCTCGGTTTGGGTCGACGCCACTCCGACTCCCGCTGCGTCGCGGGCCGCAGGGCGCAAGGCGGTCAGCAGTTTTTTCTCCAGAAACACACCGCTCTCACTCAGCGCTTCGCGCATTGCGCCCGGCCGGGTCAATTGACTGGGCTCCCGCAACTGCTGAGCAGCCTGTCTCAGTGCCTGT
>NZ_DFTP01000062.1:3990-5079 GCF_002381585.1 Marinimicrobium sp. UBA4209 | reverse complement strand
GCAGGTTGCTGGAGAACAACGTCCGTTGTTGCCGGATGTTGAGTAGCTGGTCCATTCGTGCAAGGGGCGGGGAGAGGTCCGGGGCGTCCTTCATCGGGAGTGCCCGTCGCAGCGCCTCGCTGAGCAGCGCAGGTCCATCGCTTGCGCGGGGCGCGGATACGCCGGTCTGGAGCCCGCCCGCCTCGGAGAGCGAGGTCGCTTTGGGAGCGGCGAGCTGCCACAAGCGGTTTTCGGCCAGATAGACGGCCACCTGCTGCCCGGGTTTGAGTGGCCGATCAGTATAGGTCACCACGTTCTGCTGTTGCACGTTGAGTCGGACCAGCTTGAGCTGGGCGGCATTGAGCAACTGCTGCTCGTCGGCCAGACGGGCGAGCTGTTGGGTCCGATTGGCGCTATCGGGTCGGCTCTGCCACTGCAGTAAGGTGTCCACCAGGCGGTTGATCAATTGCTGGCGCTGCTCGGCCGTGACCGGCGCGACCTGACGGACCTCCGCCGATACCGCTGAGGCGGGGGAGCGAGCCAGGGATTCGGTCAGCAGGCGCATCAGGCCGGATTCGCCTGCGGGACGCTCGCCGGAGGCGGGGCGCGTCAAGGGCAGAATCGGATTTGTCGGAGACAGCTTATCAACCATGTCGGGTCCAATCGGGCTTTTCATTGTGGGGAGCGATGCAACCCCGTTATAATCCGTCGCTCACCAGTATAGCGGCCAGCGGGCCGTTTTCGTATGGCGAACGGCGGCACTATTTTGGCGGAGCTCCTCCTGACATTAGAGAACCTGACCTGCGAGCGCGATGAGCGCCCTCTGTTCAGTGGTCTGACCGCCCAGCTGTACGCCGGAGAGCGGGTCCAGATTCTGGGCCCAAACGGCTCCGGCAAAACCACGCTGCTGCGCACACTGGCCGGTATCGGCGCTCCCGCCCGGGGGCGCATTGAATGGCGCGGTACCCCGGTATCCGCCTGTCGCTGGGCGTTCCGTCAGTCCCTGCTCTACATTGGCCACGCCCCGGGCATCAAGGCGGCGCTCACCCCCCTGGAAAACCTGGCCTGGTATCGGGCGCTCGGTGCCGGCAGCCAGCAGGGCGATGCCGT
>NZ_DFTP01000062.1:3062-3955 GCF_002381585.1 Marinimicrobium sp. UBA4209 | reverse complement strand
GCGGCTCTGGAGCGGGTCGGTCTGGCCGGTTACGAAGATATTCCCTGTTATCAGCTATCGGCCGGTCAACTGCGCCGGGTGGCTCTGGCCCGCCTGTACCTGTCCCGGGCACCGCTTTGGATTCTCGATGAACCCTTTACCGCAATCGACCAGAGAGGGGTCGCGGATCTGGAGCAGCAGCTTCAGCATCACACCCGTCAAGGGGGGCTGGTGATTCTTACGTCCCATCAGGAGGTCCGGCTGCCGGAGCTGCGCCCGCTCAACCTGCTCGATCATCCGCCGCGCGTGGAACAGGAGGCGGGCGATGAGTACTGAGGCCGGTAGCGCCTTTGTCGCCACCCTGAAGCGGGATCTCCTTCTGGCCGGTCGTCACCCTGGCGACTGGATCAATCCGCTGGTCTTTTTCCTGATTGCGATCACCCTGGTACCCCTCGGCGTCGGGCCGGAGGCGGCGCTGCTCGCCGTGCTGGCGCCGGGGATTCTGTGGGTCATGGCGCTGCTCGCGACTCTGTTGTCGCTCGATGGCCTGTTCCGCTCTGACTTTGACGATGGCGCTCTGGAGCAGTGTCTGGTCAGCCCGTCATTGCTCTACCTGACGGTCCTCGCTAAAGTGTTGGCCCACTGGCTGGTCACCGGGTTGCCCCTGACGTTGATGTCACCGCTGCTCGGCTTGATGCTGGCACTGCCGGAGGGCGGTTATGGGGTGCTGTGTCTGTCGCTGATGATTGGCACCATCACCATGAGCCTGATTGGCTCGGTCGGGGCGGCCCTGACCGTATCGCTGCGCCGTGGCGGATTGCTGCTGTCCCTGATCGTGATGCCGCTGTATGTTCCGGTGCTGATTTTCGGCGCCAGCGCCGTCAACGACGCCGCCCTGGGCAATCAGGTGGGGG
>NZ_DFTP01000062.1:2681-2994 GCF_002381585.1 Marinimicrobium sp. UBA4209 | reverse complement strand
CGCCTTGGCCGTGTTGGGCACCTTTGGGGCCATGGCCGCCGTGCTGGCCCCGTTTGCGGCGGCAGCAGCCCTGCGCATCTGCGTCGACAGTTACTGATACAAGAATCTGAGGAGCACCACCGAATGGCTTCCTGGCAATGGTTTCACCGACTTGGCTCTCCCCGCTGGTTCTATGACAAGACCGGCGCCTGGCTGCCCTGGCTGACCGCCATTGCTCTGGTGTTGCTGGTGCTCGGCACCGTCTGGGGGCTGGCCTTTTCGCCTGAGGACTTCAAGCAGGGCAACAGCTACCGGATCATCTATATCCACGTGC
>NZ_DFTP01000062.1:1666-2628 GCF_002381585.1 Marinimicrobium sp. UBA4209 | reverse complement strand
CGGATCATCTATATCCACGTGCCCGCCGCGTTTCTCGCGCTGGCGGGCTATTACGTGATGGCACTGTGCGGGGCGGTAGGGCTGATCTGGCGAATGAAGCTGGCTTTCATGGTGATGAAATCCGCCGCCCCCATCGGCGCAGCCCTGACCTTCGTCTCCCTGGTCACCGGTGCCATCTGGGGCAAACCCACCTGGGGCACCTGGTGGGCCTGGGATGCGCGCATTACCTCGATGTTGATACTGTTTTTCCTTTATCTGGGCATCATGGCGCTGCAGAGCGCCTTCATGAGCCGCGAGGCGGCGGATAAAGCCAGTGCCGTGCTGGCTCTGGTCGGCACCGTGAATATCCCGATCATCTACAAGTCCGTGGACTGGTGGTACACCCTGCATCAGCCCGCCACGCTCAAGTTGACGTCGGCGCCCACCATTCACGCCTCGATGTTGTACCCTCTGTTGACCATGATCCTGGCGTTTTACGTATTCTATGCGGTGGTGCTGCTGCGCTACACCCGCTATGAAATACTGCGCCGCGAGAGCCGTACCGGCTGGGTGCGAGAGCTGATTGCCCAAGAGGAGCGTCACTGATGAGTTTTTACTTTGACTCGTTTGCCGAATTTTTGCGAATGGGAGGGCACGGCCCCTACGTCTGGGTGTGTTATCTGATCACCTGGGGAACGCTCCTGTACCTGTTGCTGAGCCCGGGTATCCGCCGCAAGCGCTGGTTGCGCCGACAGGCGGCACTGCTTCGCCGCTCGGCGCGGTCAGCGGAGTAACCGGCGGCGGTGACGCCCCAATCCTGATACACTGCGGCTTCTTTCGGCCGCCTTCGTGAAGAGAAGTGAAGTAGCCTATGCATCCCGTCCGTCGACAACGTCTGTTCATGGTGCTTTTTGTGGTGGTGTTTTCCACCCTGGCAGTGGGTCTGATGGCTTACGCCTTGCGCGCCAATATCAATCTGTTTT
>NZ_DFTP01000062.1:1307-1582 GCF_002381585.1 Marinimicrobium sp. UBA4209 | reverse complement strand
GCGCGCCAATATCAATCTGTTTTACCCGCCCGGTCAGATCGTCTCCGGTGAGGCGCCGGTGGATACCCGGATCCGCGCCGGAGGCTGTGTGCGTCCGGGCAGCGTGCAGCGCTCCCAGAGTGGCGATCTTGAGACCCGCTTCGACCTGACCGATGGCGTGGTGGACTTCACCGTGACCTATGGCGGTATCCTGCCGGATCTGTTCGCCGAGGGAGAAGCGGCGGTGGTCAACGGAACGCTGGGAGCGGATGGCGTTTTCCGGGCCACGGAAGTAC
>NZ_DFTP01000062.1:475-1242 GCF_002381585.1 Marinimicrobium sp. UBA4209 | reverse complement strand
GGCCAAACACGATGAAGAATACATGCCCCCGGAAGTCGCCGAAGCAATGTCGGCGGCCGGCGGCGATCATGACGAAGGCTGTGGAGTGATGGTTTATGGTCCCTGAGATTGGACATTTTGCGCTGATTCTGGCGCTGGCCTTCAGTCTCGCTCTGGCCACGGTTCCCCTGGCGGGCTCGCTGACCGGCAATCAGCTGCTGATGCACACCAGCCGCTCCCTGGCTACCGGTCTGTTCTTTTTTGTCGCCGTGTCGTTCGTCTGTCTGACGATCGCCTTTGTTCAGGATGATTTTTCCGTGTCCTACGTGGCCGGGCACTCCAACTCCCTGATGCCGGTGTACTACAAGATCAGCGCTGTCTGGGGCGGGCACGAGGGTTCACTGCTGCTTTGGGTGTTGATGCTGTCCGGCTGGACGCTCGCCATTGCACACCTGAGCAAAAGCCTGCCTCTGAGCCTGCGCGCCCAGGTGCTGGCGGTGATGGGTTTTGTGGCAATCGGCTTTTTACTGTTCATGCTGCTGACCTCGAATCCGTTTGACCGGCTGCTGCCGCTGCCGCCGGAGGAGGGCAGTGATCTGAATCCGCTGCTCCAGGACTTCGGGCTGATTGTGCATCCACCGGTGCTGTACATGGGGTACGTGGGGTTTGCCGTCAGCTTCGCTTTTGCTATCGCCGCACTGATCAGCGGCCGGATGGATGCGGCCTGGACCCGTTGGGCCCGCCCCTGGACCAATACCGCCTGGGCTTTTCTGACCCTGGGAATCGCC
>NZ_DFTP01000062.1:0-353 GCF_002381585.1 Marinimicrobium sp. UBA4209 | reverse complement strand
GGCTGGTGGTTCTGGGATCCGGTTGAAAACGCTTCTTTCCTGCCCTGGCTGGTGGGTACCGCGTTGATTCACTCCATGGCGGTAACCGAAAAGCGAGGATTGTTCAAAAGCTGGACCCTGTTGCTGGCCATTTTTACCTTTGCTTTGAGCTTGCTGGGCACCTTTCTGGTTCGCTCAGGAGTGCTGACGTCGGTGCATGCCTTTGCCAATGACCCGGAGCGGGGCGTGTTCATTCTGATGTTCCTGTTGCTCGTGGTCGGCGGCTCATTGACCCTATATGCACTCCGGGCACCGGTGGTACACACCACAACGCGGTTCACGGCAACCGCGCGGGAAACGTTCCTGTTGGCCAA
>NZ_DFTP01000115.1:33215-33379 GCF_002381585.1 Marinimicrobium sp. UBA4209 | reverse complement strand
TGAAAATGGTGCCGATCACCCGCAGATTCAGAGCGCCGATGCCCCGTGCCAGGCCAACACCCAATACTGCACCCACCAGGGTGTGCGTGGTGGATACCGGCAGGCCAGTGCCGGAGGCCAGAACCACCGTGCCGGCGGCGCCCAGTTCGGCGGCAAAACCGCGG
>NZ_DFTP01000115.1:31369-33103 GCF_002381585.1 Marinimicrobium sp. UBA4209 | reverse complement strand
CCAGTTCGGCGGCAAAACCGCGGCTCGGGGTCAGTTCGGTGATTTTCTTGCCAATGGTAGCAATCACCTTCCAGCCGTAGGTCGCCAGGCCCACGACGATGCCTGCCGCACCGATCAGCAGGACCCAGGCGGGTACCACCGCCTGTGCGCTGACCGCCTGGGTCTGCACCACGCTGACCACGGCCGCCAGCGGCCCCACAGCGTTGGCCACATCGTTGGAGCCGTGGGCGAAGGCCATGGCACAGGCGGTAAAAATCATCAGGATGCCGAATACCCGTTCAACGCTGGTGAAGCGGTTGACCGAGTCGGCCTCGTTGTCTCTCTTGATGCCCCGCATCATGCGCATGCCGAGCAGCGCGACCAGGACGCCGATTACGGCGGATACTCCCATGCTCTGGAAGAAACTGGGCTGAAAAGCCGAATCACTCAGCACATGCTTGAGGCCTTTCACCAGGGTCACCATGGCGATCAGGAAGCCTACGGCGAACATGTACAGTGGAATATAGCGCTTGGCGTTGCTGAAGGGGTCTTCGGTATTGAGGATCAGCTTCTGTACCGAGCGGAACAGCCAGAAGGAGATGGTACCCGCCAGCAGGGGAGATACCACCCAGCTCGCCACAATGGTGCCCACCTTGTTCCAGGCCACCGCTTCCATGGAAATGCCCACGGCGGCGAAACCGACAATGGCGCCGACGATGGAGTGGGTGGTGGATACCGGCCAGCCGAGAATACTGGCGATCAACAGCCAGGTGCCGGCGGCCAGAAGGGCGGATAGCATCCCGAAGACCAGAAGGTCCGGGTTTTCCGCCATGATGACGGGGTCGACAATGCCTTTGCGGATGGTGGAGGTCACCTCGCCGCCGGCGAGGTAGGCGCCGAGGAATTCGAACACCATGGCCACCAGAATGGCCTGTTTGATGGTCAGGGCGCGAGAGCCCACCGAGGTGCCCATGGCATTGGCGACGTCGTTGGCGCCAACGCCCCAGGCCATAAAGACGCCAAAGATGCAGGCGAGGATGAGCAGCGTCTGGCCGTATTCTGCGATCACGGTCATGTGGTTACCCCAATAGTCATTTGCAGGATTGAATTAACGCGCGAGCAGCAGTTCGAGACGGCCACCGACATCCTGAGCGCGATTGGCGAGGTCACCGATCCAGTCGATCACCTTATACAGAAACATCACGTCCACCGGCGGAAGGTCGGCCTCCAGGCTGTACAGGGTGGCGCGCATTTCCACTTCCAGTTGGTCGGTCTTGCGTTCCAGGGCATCCAGCTCCTGAATCATCTTTTCCACAATGCCCAGTTCCCGACCGCTGAAGCCGGTTTCCAGCAGTTCATCCAGCTCGTTGATGGCCACCAGCGCCTGCTCGGCGGCTTTCACCGCGGCGCCCACATACTCCAGGGTCATGTCCTGCATGGTGGCGGGAATGGTCATCTTGCGGCCGAGCATGATGCCGGCAATGTCTTTGGCGCGGTTGGCGATGCGGTCCTGCATGCTCAGCAGTTCCAGCAGATCGGTGCGCGGGACGGGCAGGAAAAGGCTCTTGGGCAGGTGCAGGCGGAGCTGCTTCTTCAGGGCATCGGCCTCGCGCTCCAGCTCGACAATACGCTGCTGAACGGCTTCGACCTGCTCCCAATCGTCGGCGATCACGCACTCAAAGAAGCGCTGCAGCTCGCCGGTGGCGCGGATGGCCACGGCCATGTGCTCCTGCATGGGCTTGATCGGAGAGCGCC
>NZ_DFTP01000115.1:22909-31305 GCF_002381585.1 Marinimicrobium sp. UBA4209 | reverse complement strand
CAAACAGGTTCGAGAAAGGGTTGTTGATAGCCATAGCGGTAGTTCCCCCTTGCGAAAGTGCGGGCAGTATAAAAACTTATGCCCGGCAGGTCACCCTTGAATTTGACATTTTTATGACAGAATCCCTGGTCATACCCCTGCCGTGTATGGTTCGTTCGGGGCGAAGCGCCTTTCCTTGGTGTTGTCCGCGGATCAGACAGGCTACAATCGGGCGCATTGATTAAAGAACGGGAATGCGCCTTATGGCCTCAGTTGCTACTGCACAGCATAGCCTCGATTTACGCCGCCTGGTGGATGATCTGGTCAAGGATGATCGCCTGGGGCAGGAAGACGCCAATCGCTTGCTGGGTGCCGTGCGGACCCGCGAGCAGGCAATGATGCACCCCCTGGCCTATATTGCCTCCCAGGGGCTGGAGGATCTGGCCCGCCCGGGCAAGGTGCTCGATGGCGATACCCTGACCGCCTGGCTGGCGGAGAAGGCCGAGCTGCCGGTCTATCACATTGACCCGCTCAAGATCGACGTGCCCAAGGTGACGGATGTGATGTCCTATGCCTTCGCCAAGCGCCACGGCATCCTCTGCGTGGAGGTGACCCAGGAAACCGTGGTGGTGGCCTGCACCCAGCCCTTTATTACCGGCTGGGAGCCCCAGTTGGAGCATGTGGCGCGGCGCACCGTCAAACGGGTGTTCGCCAACCCGGCGGATATTGACCGGCATCTGGTGGAGTTCTACACCCTGGCCCGCTCGGTGAACCGGGCCAGCGGCGGCCCCGGCGCCAGCGGTGCGGGTAACTTCGAGCAGTTGGTGGACCTGGGCAGCTTCAGCGATGACCCGGAGGCCAACGATCAGCATGTGGTGAAAATCGTCGACTGGCTGCTGCAGTACGCCTACGACCAACGCGCTAGTGACATTCATATCGAGCCGCGCCGGGAAGTGGGGCGGGTGCGGTTTCGCATCGACGGGGTGCTCCACCCGGTGTACGAGCTGCCCGCCAATGTCGCCAACGCGGTCACCAGCCGGTTCAAGGTGCTGGCCCGGATGAACATCGCCGAGAAGCGCAAGCCCCAGGACGGCCGGATCAAGACCCGACGCAGCGATGACAGTGAAGTAGAGCTGCGCCTGTCCACTCTGCCCACCGCCTTTGGCGAAAAGCTGGTGCTGCGGATTTTCGACCCGGATGTGCTGCTGCGCAGCTTTGCCGATCTGGGGCTGGTGGGCGAAGATTACGAACGCTGGCGGGGCATGCTCGAGCGACCCAACGGGATTGTCCTGGTGACCGGCCCCACGGGGTCGGGGAAAACCACCACGCTGTACTCCTCGCTGCGCCAGATTGCCACGGAGGAGGTGAATGTCAGCACCATCGAGGACCCGATTGAGATGGTGGAGGAGCATTTCAATCAGACCCAGGTGCATCACAAGATCGGGCTGGATTTCGCGGCGGGCATTCGCACCCTCATGCGTCAGGACCCGGACATCATCATGGTCGGGGAGATCCGTGATCTGGAGACGGCGCAGATGGCCGTGCAGGCGGCCTTGACTGGACATCTGGTGTTGTCCACGGTGCATACCAATGATGCGCCGGCGACGGTGGCACGTCTTCTGGACCTGGGCATTCCGCCCTATCTGATCAATGCGACTCTCTTGGGAGTGATGGCGCAGCGTCTGGTACGCACGTTGTGTCCGCACTGTAAGGAGGAGGGGGAGATCAGTTCGGAGGACTGGCAGCAGTTGGTGACGCCCTGGAAGGTGTCGGTGCCGCAGCGGATTTATCGGCCGGTAGGTTGTCTTGAGTGTCGCAATACGGGGTATCTGGGGCGTCAGGGGTTGTATGAGATTCTGCTGTTGTCGGAGTCGGTGAAGGATCGGATCGGGACTGAGACGAGTCTGGGGGAGTTGCGCAAGCAGGCGATGCGCGAGGGGATGCGCACGCTTCGCTTATCCGGCGCCCAGAAGGTCGCCGCCGGCCTGACCACCGTAGAAGAAGTCATGCGCGTCGCTCCACCTCCCGAAAAAGAACGCTGATGATTGTGGGTGGTTCTATGGAGGTCCGGTCTGTTGAGGGGTATAGCCTTTGGAGACCCGCCGTAAACCCTTGACGTGAATGGATTCACTAATGCCGCGATGGCATGGATGCCAAAGAGCGGCCCCTGGGGGCTTCTCGTCGGCTCCCTGCCTCCGAGAGTCTCCAAAGGCTATACCCCTCAACAGCCCTCAGTACCAAAGTTCGCGTAGGGCGGATAAGCAAAGCGCATCCGCCGTAACCCAAAGTGAATGATTGGCTAAGGCGGATCGGCCCGACGCCCCGGAATGCGAAGCGCATCCGCCGTAACCCAACTTTAAAGCCCCAACAAAACAAACAACGGAGCTCCCAAATTTATGTTCGACCCAAACCAGGTCCCCGCCGAACTCCACGAAGCCACCCGCAAACGCTTCGATGACTTTTACGAGGTCATCGAGCAGAGGGAGCTGGATCGTCCGGAGTCACTCTTGCCCAAAGGGGTGTCGGAAGCGGCGTTCCGCGAACAGATGAACACTGCGTTCGCCGCCAGCGAGTACATCGCGAAAACCGCTACGACCCGACCGGAGCTGTTGTTGGAGTTGGTACGTTCCGGGGCGTTGTTTGCGCCGCTGGAGGACGGCTCTTTTCCCGATCTGGTCGAGGCCGTGGCGGCCTGTGAGGATGATGGGGAACTGGATAAGGTGCTACGTCGGGAGCGTCACCGGGCCATGGTGCGCATCATCTGGCGGGATCTGAATCGTCTGGGGTCCATGCGGGAGATTACCGATGAGTTGTCCCGCTTCGCCGAGGCGGCTATTCAGAGCACGCTGGATTACCATTTTGAGCAGCTCAAACCCCGTTGGGGGGTGCCGACCGGTAAGCACAGTGGCAAGCCGCAGCCCTTGATTGTGCTTGGCATGGGCAAGTTGGGGGCCCGGGAGCTGAACGTGTCGTCGGACATCGATCTGATTTTCGCCTACCCGGAGGCGGGGGAAACCCAGGGTGGGTCGCGCTCGCTGGGCAATCAGGAGTTTTTCACCCGACTGGGGCAGCGGTTGATCAAAAGCCTGGATGCGCCCACCGCTGAAGGTTTTGTGTTCCGGGTGGATATGCGCCTGCGCCCTTATGGTCAGAGCGGGGCGCTGGTGTCGAATTTCGATGCCATGGAGGAGTACTACCAGAGCCAGGGCCGGGATTGGGAGCGTTATGCCATGATCAAGGCCCGTCCGGTGGCGGCCAGCGGTGAGGGGGCCAAGCCGGCGGCGGAGGAGTTGGTGGAGTTGCTGCGGCCGTTCACCTATCGCCAGTACATCGATTTCAGCGTGATTGAATCCCTGCGGGCCATGAAGGGACTGATCAGCCGCCAGGTGCAACGCCGGGGCATGAGCGAGGATGTGAAGCTCGGTGAGGGCGGTATTCGGGAAATCGAGTTTGTGGTCCAGGTGTTCCAACTGATTCGCGGTGGGCGGGACCCGCGCCTTCGTGAGCGACAGGTGTGTGAGCTGCTGCCCCTGCTGGAGGCGGAGGGCTATCTGCCCGAGGGCAGTGGTCAGGCTCTGCTGGATGCCTATGAGTTTCTGCGCAACACCGAGCATGCGATCCAGGGCTATCAGGATCGGCAGACCCAGGCCCTGCCGTCCGACCCCGATGGGCAGTGCCGGATGGCCTGGGTGTTGGGCTTTGAAAACTGGGAGGCGTTTTCCGACACTCTTGCCGAACACCGCGCGCGGGTCAATCGCGAGTTCCAGGAGGTGATCGCCGACCCGGATGCCGATCAGGGGCAGGAGCCCGAGAATCTGCAGGACTGGGTGTCACTCTGGGAGGGCAGCCTGGAGGGTGACGAAGCCGTGGACTGGCTTGCCGGGCAGGGTTTTGATCAGCCCGAGCGGGTCTTGTCGGTGTTGGCGGACATCCGCTCGCACCGGCAGGTGGTGGCCATGCAGGCCAGCAGCCGGGATCGCCTGGATGCTTTTATGCCCCGCTTGCTCGCCATGCTCGGCGAGGGCGAGTCGGTGGGCGATACCCTGGCGCGGATTCAGCCGCTGGTGGTGTCGATTGTGCGCCGCAGTGCCTATCTGGTGTTGCTGGTGGAAAACCCCGTGGCGCTGGAGCAACTGGTCCGGCTCTGTGCGGCGAGCCCCTGGATCGCGGATGAGCTGGCCCGGTTCCCGGCGTTGCTGGATGAGCTGCTCACCCCGGAGAGCCTCTACGCGCCGCCGGGTAAAGACGAGCTGCGCGATGAACTGCGCCGTGAGCTGCTGCGCACCGCCTGGGATGACCTTGAGGGGCATATGGAAGCGCTGCGCTATTTTCGTTCCGCCCACGCGTTGCGGGTGGCGGCCAGCGAGGTGACCGGGGCCCTGCCGCTGATGAAGGTCAGTGACTACCTGACCGATCTGGCCGAAGTGATTCTGGAGCACGTTCTGGAGCTGGCCTGGGAGCAGCTGATTCCGCGCCACGGTCGCCCGAGCAATGCCCAGGGCGAACCGGAGCAACACCCCAACTTTGTGATCGTCGGCTATGGCAAGCTGGGCGGGATCGAGCTGGCCCATGGCTCGGATCTCGACCTGGTGTTTATTCACAACAGCGACCCGGAAGGCAAAACCGATGGCGAAAAGTCGGTGGACAACAACGTGTTCTACACCCGCCTGGGCCAGCGGATCATCCACATTCTGAATACCCGGATGCCCTCGGGTACCCTGTACGAGGTGGACATGCGCCTGCGCCCCAATGGCGATGCGGGCATGCTGGTCACTTCCTTACCGGCGTTTGAGAAGTATCAGCAACAGGAAGCCTGGACCTGGGAGCATCAGGCGCTGGTGCGGGCCCGCGTGGTGGCCGGCGATGCCGAGCTGGCCGAGGCCTTTACGCAGGTCCGGCAACAGGTGCTGCGTCAGTCGCGGGACCTGGCGGCGCTGCGTGAGGAGGTGATCAAGATGCGCCAGAAAATGCGCGAGCACCTCGGAACCCGCCCCAAGCCGGGCGCTCAGGGCGATGATGAAAAGACGCCTTTTCATCTCAAGCAGGACGCTGGAGGTATCGTCGATATTGAATTTATGGTTCAATATGCGGTTTTAGCCTGGGCCGAGAGTGAGCCTGGGCTCACCGAGTATACCGACAACATCCGCATACTCGGTGCGCTGGAACAATCCGGCCGGTTGGGCGCAGAAGCCGTCGCCCAGTTGATTGATGCCTACAAGGCCTATCGGTCCACCGGCCACCGCCTCGCGCTACAGCGCCAGGAGGCAGTCTTGGAGGATGGCGCGCCCTTTGCCGAGGAGCGGCGCCGAGTAACTGGCCTGTGGCGGCAACTGCTGGAATCCCATCAATGATCGGTCCTGCCGAGCGTCGACCACGGCCCCACGAATTTCATATTTAGGAGTTGGTTATGTCATTTGCCGATCGCGACGGCGTTATTTGGCTGGATGGCGAACTGGTGCCCTGGCGGGATGCCCGGGTTCACGTACTGACCCACACCCTGCACTATGGCATGGGCGTGTTCGAGGGCGTGCGCGCCTACGAAAGCAGCGACCGGGGCACCTGTATTTTTCGCCTGAAGGAGCACACCGACCGGCTGTTCCGTTCCGCCCATATCATGCGGATGGACCTGCCCTACAGCAAAGATGAGCTGAACGAAGCCCAGAAGCTGGTGGTGCGGGAAAACGGCCTGCATGAAAGCTACCTGCGTCCCATGGCGTTTCTCGGTTCCGAGGGCATGGGCCTGCGCGCCGATAACCTGAAGGTGCACGTGATGGTCGCCGCCTGGCACTGGCCGTCCTACATGTCCCCGGAAGCGCGGGACATGGGCATCAAGGTGCGCACTTCCAGCTACACTCGCCACCATGTGAACATCACCATGTGCAAGGCCAAGGCCAACGGCAACTACATCAACTCGATGTTGGCCCTGCGCGAGGCGCTGGACAGCGGCTGTGAAGAGGCCCTGCTGCTGGACAATGAAGGCTATGTGGCCGAGGGCAGCGGCGAGAATGTGTTCCTGGTGCGTGATGGCGTCCTTTACACGCCGGAGCTGACCTCCTGTCTGGACGGCATTACCCGCAACACCATTTTCCAGTTGGCGGCGGATTGCGGTTACGAAGTCCGGGAAAAGCGCATCACCCGGGATGAAGTCTACATTGCCGATGAAGCCTTCTTTACCGGTACCGCGGCCGAGGTTCTGCCCATTCGTGAGCTGGACGGTCGGGTGATTGGCGAGGGTCGTCGCGGCCCGATCACCACCCAGCTGCAGTCACTCTACTTCGATGCGGTCAAGGGCAAGTTGTCCGGCCACACCGAATGGCTGGCACCGGTGGCTGGCTGAACCGCTGATCCAAAACGCGCCCTCTCCGCAGGGCGCGCTTCAGGAGGACCCCCTGCATCATGAGCGATAAAGGCACGCCGCTCTCTCACGACCCTCATTCCCGAGACACGCTGCGGCAGACCGATACCGCTTCCCTCAAGGTGTATCTTCGCTTACTGGCCTATATCAAACCCTATTGGGTGTTATTTGCCATCAGCGTCTTTGGTTTTGTCATCTACTCCGCCTCCCAGCCGGCCATGGCCCAGTTCATGGAATATCTGCTGGACTTTATTGGCGCTGAAGAAAACTGTGAGTCTGCCTATTTGGCGAACCCCTTGGTCAGTGGCCAGGCGTCAGCCGACGCTTCCGCCCCCGCATCCGGTGGGCGCGGTCCGGCCTATATGCCCTCGCTCATTATTGTGGGCATTGTTTTCTTTCGCAGTGTCGGGGCTTTTCTCGGGAATTATTTCATTTCGCAGTTGGCCTTTCGCATCGTGCACAAACTGCGGGTCAGTCTGTTTGATCATATGGCCCTGCTTCCCGGTCAGTACTTTGATCGGCACAGTTCCGGGCACCTGATGTCGGTGATCACCTATAACGTCAATGGGGTGACGACGGCGGCAACCGATGCCCTGAAAATACTGATTCGCGAAGGCGCTACCGTACTCGCGCTGATGAGCTTCCTGCTTTACAAAGACTGGAAGCTGACATTGCTATTGCTTCTGGTGGCGCCGTTGATTGCAGGCATTGTCGGGTATGTCGGTAAGCGCCTGCGTCGTTTGAGTGCCAAGGTGCAGCACAGTATGGGGGACATTACCCAGGTGTCTTCCGAGATGATCCATGGCTATCGGGTCATGCGCAGCTTTGGCGGCGAAGAGTATGAAAAGCGTCGCTTCAATCAGGCCAGCTGGCGCAACTATCTGCAAAACATGAAAATCGTGTTCACCTCTTCTCTCAATACCCCGATTATGCAAATGTTGGTCGCGCTCTCAATGGGGCTGATGCTCTATGTCGCCCTGACGGTGATGGAGATCAATGATCCGGGTGCTTTTATTGCCTATTTCACGGCCGCGGGCCTGGTGTTGAAACCGCTACGCCAACTGAGTGAAGTCGTTCCCACCATTCAGAAAGGCGTCGCGGCGGCGGACAGTATTTTTCAGTTGTTGGATGAACCGACGGAAAAAGATACCGGTGATCGCACGGTCAAGCGAGCCCAGGGCGAGGTGCGTTTTGAGGACGTCAGCTTCCGTTACGACAGCAGTGACGACTGGGTTTTACAACACATTGATCTGGATGTGAAACCGGGCGAAGTCATTGCCCTGGTGGGACGCTCCGGCAGCGGCAAATCCACCCTGGTGAGCCTGCTGACCCGTTTTTACGATCCGGGTGAAGGCCGCATTCTGCTGGACGGCCACCCGTTGGAAGACTACCGGTTGGATAACCTGCGCGAGCAGGTGGCGTTGGTCAATCAGAACGTGGTGCTGTTCAATGATTCGGTATCGGGCAACATCGCTTACGGCGCGCTGGCGGCCACGGACCCGGAGAAAGTGCGCGAAGCGGCCAAAGCGGCTCATGCGCACGAGTTTATCGAGCAGTTACCCCAGGGCTACGACACTCTGATCGGTGAGAGCGGCGCACGTCTGTCCGGCGGGCAGCGTCAGCGTTTGGCCATCGCCCGCGCCATTCTCAAAGACGCCCCCATCCTGATTCTGGATGAGGCCACCTCGGCCCTGGATACGGAGTCAGAGCGTCATATTCAGGCGGCGCTGGAGCAGGTGATGAAAAACCGCACCACGTTCGTGGTAGCGCACCGCCTGTCCACCATCGAACGGGCGGACCGGATTGTGGTGATGGGAGAAGGCCGAATTCTGGAAGTCGGCAGCCACAGCGAACTCCTCGCCGCCGGCGGCCAGTACGCCCGCCTACACTCCATGCAATTCCGCGACGAACTGTAGAGAGGAAAGCCCTTTTAATTTTCAAGCGCAGGGAAGCGTCACGCCCGGGCCGGGGAGGGGAAGCCCTTTCAAGACACGCCGTAAATACATCCCTGTAGGCTCGGATCGCGGGTCCCCCGCTCCACGGTCTTGAAAGGGCTTCCCCT
>NZ_DFTP01000115.1:21853-22849 GCF_002381585.1 Marinimicrobium sp. UBA4209 | reverse complement strand
TTGAAAGGGCTTCCCCTCCCCGGCCCTAAGTGCCATAGCTCGCGTAGGGCAGATCGGTCCGACGTATCGGAGCGAAGCGCATTCACCGTTACCCAGGTGCTATTTCCCGGAACGATAATTTGGCACAGCGGAGGGAGGGTGTCCCTTTCCGAGACCGTCACCCGCCTGGACGGCGGGTGATCGAGCCCCCATGGATGGGTTCACGGCGTGTCTCGGAAAGGGACACCCTCCCGCAGCCCTATACTCCGAAGTACCGAAGCCGAGCGGCTCAACGTTATTCCGGCGGAAACTGCGCCAATAACCGACCAATGACTTTTCGTAACTGCTGCTCTCGCGCCAACTCAAAATCCCGCAAGGCAATCCCTTCCGCGCTACCACGCCAGACCAGCTCATTGCTCTCGGCATCCGTGATATCCACAATGATCACCCCCTCCTGCTTGCGGTCTTCCAGGCTTTTGCTGCCCCCAAGTCCGATACTGCCGCTGTTACCCACGGGCAACCCGATGGAAATGCCCACCGACTTGCCGCCACCCACCGCGGCCCGCGTGGTGCCGCTGACGCTGACATAAAACTGGGGGTTGTCGGGATCAAGCCGGTAACCGCGTTGCACCATCGCCTGCTCGGTGATGCGCTGCAACCGACTGTGGGACACTCCGTCGATCTGCGACGTGCCACCGCGCCATTCATAGCGGCCCCAGCCGGGATCAAATTCGGTGTCTTCGTTATAGTCCTGTGAGACCTTGGGGCCGGCGCAGGCGGTGATGACGGCCAGCAAGATGAAAACGAAAGATAGTCTAGTCAAACGATTCATTGTTGAGTCCTGTTCTGGCTGCGTGTTGGTAGAAACTCCGACCGACAACGTGGCTTCATGGGTAGGTTCACACTCTTCCACCTACGTGCGCTAATGGCACTGAGGTGGCTGCAGGGTCTATCGTTCAGAGACTCTCGGAGACATGGATGTCGACGAGAAGCTTACGTGGACGACCCACATGGATG
>NZ_DFTP01000115.1:21201-21682 GCF_002381585.1 Marinimicrobium sp. UBA4209 | reverse complement strand
ACGCTTCGCTAATCCGACCTACCGCTACTACATCAATTTTACAATCTGTGTGTCGGGATCCCGGGATTTACCCTGTTGGTGTAAATCGTCCAGGTATTTCTGCCAATGGGTTTCTTTATTGACACATAAATCGTGCAGATAATCCCAAGTGTAGATGCCAGAATCGTGGCCGTCGTCGAAAACGATGTGCAGGGCGTAGTTGCCGGCTGCTTCGATGTGGGCAATGGCGACCTGTTTTTTGCCGAACGGGAGTTGCCCGCCCTGACCGTGATGGCCGCGCACTTCGGCGCTCGGCGAGTGGACACGCAGGTACTCGGCGTCCAGGCGGTAGTTTTGGTCGCCGTAGGTGAGTTCCAGTTGGCGGGATTTCTTGTGGAGCAGGATTTTGTCGGGCGTCATGTAGATGGTCCTGTGGTTTAGGTGCCTCTAGCGCCGGGTCGATCCCCGGGGTGTTGTTGCAAGACACGCCGTGAACCCATCC
>NZ_DFTP01000115.1:20705-21094 GCF_002381585.1 Marinimicrobium sp. UBA4209 | reverse complement strand
GAGTCCCTCCGCTTACGGTCTTGCAACAACACCCCGGGGCTCGCCCCTGTTATGGAGCGACCTTGTTGACCCAACTACAGGATATACCGACTCAGGTCCTCATCCTTCGCCAGTTCACCCAACTGCTTCTGCACGTAATCGGCGTCGATTTCCACGCTGGTCTGCTGGCTGCCGGAGTCGAAGGAGACGTCTTCGAGGAGGCGTTCGAGCAGGGTGTGGAGGCGGCGGGCGCCGATGTTTTCGGTGCTTTCGTTGACTTCGAAGGCGGTCTCCGCAATGCGGCGGATGCCGTCGGGTTTGAAGACCACTTCGACGCCTTCGGTTTTGAGCAGCGCCTGGTGTTGTTCGGTCAGGGAGGCGCTGGGTTCGGTGAGGATGCGTTCGAAGTC
>NZ_DFTP01000115.1:0-20507 GCF_002381585.1 Marinimicrobium sp. UBA4209 | reverse complement strand
ACGCCTTCGCGGGAGACGTCGGCGCCGCTGGTTTCGCCTTTTTTGGCGACTTTGTCGATTTCATCGATAAAGACGATGCCGTTCTGTTCGGCCGCTTTGATGGCGTCGGCTTTGACTTCTTCGTCGTTGATCAGGCGGGCGGCTTCTTCTTCCTGAAGCTGTTTGAAGGCCTGCTTGACGGTCATTTTGGTGGTCTTCTTCTTGTCTTTGGACAGGGAAGAAAACATGTTCTGCAGCTGGCTGGTCATGTCCTCCATACCGGGAGGGGCCATGATCTCCACGCCCATGGGGGTGCTGGCGACATCGATTTCGATTTCTTTCTCGTCCAGCTCACCCTCGCGCAGTTTTTTGCGGAAGATCTGGCGAGTGCCGGATTCGCCGGTGTTTTCGGTGTCGCCGCCACGGGCCGGGGGCAGCAGTACGTCCAGGATGCGCTCTTCGGCGGCTTCGGCGGCGCGGTGCTGGACGGTTTTCATGGCCTGTTCGCGGTGCATCTTGATGGAGATGTCCACCAGGTCGCGGATGATGGATTCCACGTCGCGGCCGACGTAGCCGACCTCGGTGAATTTGGTCGCCTCGACCTTGATGAAGGGCGCGTGGGCCAGCTTGGCCAGGCGGCGGGCGATTTCGGTTTTACCGACCCCGGTGGGGCCGATCATCAGGATGTTTTTGGGGGTGATTTCGGCGCGCAGGTTTTCATCCACCTGCATCCGGCGCCAGCGGTTGCGCAGGGCGATGGCCACGGCTCGCTTGGCTTCGTTCTGGCCGATGATGTGTTTGTCCAGTTCGTGGACAATTTCCCGGGGGGTCATGTTTGACATAACGGACTCGTCAGTTCGTCAGGCCAGCGAGGCTCAGTAGTCGAGGGTCTCGATGGTCTGGTTGTGATTGGTGTAGATGCAGATGTCGCCGGCGATGGTCAGTCCTTTTTCGACGATACTTTGGGCATCCAGTTCGGTGTTATCGAGCAGGGCGCGGGCGGCGGACTGGGCGAAGGCGCCACCGGAGCCAATGGCAATCAGGTCATCTTCCGGCTGAATGACATCGCCGTTACCGGTAATGATCAGGGACGCTTCGGCGTTGGCCACTGCCAGCAGGGCTTCCAGGCGGCGCAGGGCCCGGTCGGTGCGCCAGTCTTTGGCCAGTTCCACAGCGGCGCGGGTCAGTTGGCCGTTGTGGGCTTCAAGCTTGGCTTCAAAGCGCTCGAACAGGGTGAAGGCATCGGCGGTGCCGCCGGCGAAGCCCGCGATCACCTGATCTTTGTACAGGCGGCGAACCTTGCGGGCGTTGCCTTTCATGATGGTGTTGCCCAACGACACCTGCCCGTCGCCGCCAATGGCGACCTGGCCGTTGCGGCGCACGGAGAGAATCGTGGTTCCTCGGTATTGTTCCACAAGCCATCCTTTATCAATGCAATAAGTATGAAGTCTGAATGGCAGAAGTGGGGGCTGGGCCCCGGGATTTCAAGCAAGCAAGGGAGGCGGACGGGCGGTTATTGTTTCTTCCGCTTGAGCACCAGCGCGTGGTAGTCGTTGGACACCAGGGTAGAGCGGGCGCTGGCCAGGCGGGACTGGTTGCTGAATGGTCCCACCAGCACCCGGTGCCAGGTCTCGTTGTTGTTCAGAGTTACCTGCTCGGTGTAGGCGTCCAGGTTCAGCAGCAGCAACTGGGCGCGCAGGCTGTCCGCTTCGGTGGCCTTGCGGAAGGAGCCCACCTGCAGGATGAATTCGTCCCGGTTGGCGGTGTCGTTTTGCTCGGCATTTGCCTGGCTCTCGCTGGGCTCGGTCGCCGGGACGATCACTTCGCTCTCTCGCAGCAGCTTGTAGAAATCGAAGCGCGGTTTGGGGTTGCTGGGCTCGGCCTGGGGCTCCACCGGCTGCGCGGTCTGGGTTTCTTGGGTCGCGGTGTCCGCCGGGTCGGTTTCCGGGACCTCGACATCGGTCAGGCGCATCAGAAACACGATAAAGCCCCCGAGCACCGCCCCGGTAAACAGCCACACCCAGCCGGGCACCTGGCTCTTGGGCCGGTTGCGACGGGGGGCAGGACGATTTTTCTTGGCGTAGTCTCGGGTCATGATCGCGTTGCTTTCCAGTGGTCACAGCGCGGCAATTGTACCCATCGCCGACCCGCCCGGCCAGTGGTCTTTGGGGCGGGCGAACACTAGCCCATATCCTGTGGGTCGACATCAATGGACCAGCGATTGCGCTTGGCCAGGGCGTGCTGCTCCATTTCCGGGGCCAACTGGCTCAACAGCTTTTGCAGTGCTCCCCGGTTGGCCGCATTGACTTGCAACTGGTAGCGGAACCGGTCACCGCGCTTTTCCAGCATGGCGGGCAAAGGCCCCAGATAGCCCAGCTCGTGACCGGGTGGGTGACGCTGCTCGGCCAGGGCTCGAACCTGTTTGAGGAAGGCGACCGCATTTTCCGGTCGCTTGGACTCGGCGCGGATCAGCGCCATGTGCCGGAACGGGGGCAGCCCTGTCAGGCGCCGTTCACTGAGAATCAGCTCGGCAAAGGCGTGATAGCCCCGCTCGAGCAGGGTGCGCACCAGAGGATGCTCGGCGTGGTGGGTCTGAATGATGACCTGCCCCGGTTTGTCCGCGCGCCCGGCCCGTCCGGCGACCTGAAGCAATAACTGGCCCATGCGCTCGGGGCCGCGAAAGTCGGTACTGAACAGACCGGCATCCGAGTCGAGAATGACCACCAGCGTCACGTCGGCAAAGTGATGGCCTTTGGCCAGCATCTGGGTGCCCACCAGAATGCAGGGGTCGCCCCGGTGAACTTCCTCAACCAGATCGCGGAATGCGTTTTTCTGGCGAGTGGAGTCCCGGTCGACCCGCAGCACCCGGGTGTCAGGGAAGTGTCGTTGCAGGGCTTCTTCACTGCGTTCGGTGCCCTGGCCGAGCGGCTGCAGGCGGGTGCTCTTGCAGGATGGGCAGGCCCGGGGCACCGCGCGCTGATGGTCGCAGTGGTGGCAGTGCAGATGGCGCGGAGTCTGGTGCAGGGTCAGGCGGGTGTCGCAGTGGCGGCACTCGGCCAGCCAGCCGCAGTCCGGGCATTCCAGTGTGGGGGCGTAGCCGCGTCGGTTGAGAAAGACCAGAACCTGGTTGCCCGCATCGAGGGTGGTGCGAATCCGCTCCAGGGTATCGCGGCTGAAGCCTTCATCCAGGGGCTGGCGGCGAATATCCTGAGTGAGCAACTCCGGTGCCCGGGCATTGCCGGCCCGGTGGGTCAGGCGCAGGTAATGGTAGCGGCCGGTGCGCGCGTTGTGCAGGCTTTCCAGCGACGGCGTGGCGCTGCCCAGAATCAGTGGAATGTTCAGGCGGTGGGCGCGGAGGGCGGCCAGGTCCCGGGCCGAGTAGCGAAAACCGTCCTGCTGCTTGAAGGAGCTGTCGTGCTCTTCGTCCACAATGAGGATGCCCAGATCAGCCATGGGGGTGAAAATGGCGGAGCGGGTGCCGATCACGATCCGGGCTCGACCGTCCCGGGCCTGCAGCCAGGCATCGAGCCGCTCGCGGTCATTCATGCCCGAATGCAGGGCCACCACGGGTTGGGCGAAGCGGCGCTGAAAGCGGGCCAGGGTCTGGGGTGTCAGGCCAATTTCCGGTACCAGTACCAGGGCCTGTCGACCTTGAGCCAGGGTGCGGGCGATGGCCTGCAGGTAAATCTCGGTTTTGCCGCTGCCGGTGGTGCCGTCGAGCAGGCTGATGTGAAAGCCGTCCTCTGGAATCTGGGCCAGGGCGGCGGCCTGCTCATCGCTGAGCGTAAGCGGGGTATCCCTCAGAATATTGGGTTCCGGCGATGGTGTGAGCACTTGCTCACGGCTGAATACCAGTCCCTTGTCTTCCAGTGTCTTGACGTGGCTGCGGGCGATGCCCAATGCCGCCAGGTCCGCCCGGTTCAATGCCCCCCGTTGTTGCAGGGCGGCGAGCAGTTCCGCCTGGCGAGGGGCCCGCTTCAGGGCGCCCTCGGGGAGGCCTTTGCCTTCGGTGGTCAGTTGCCAGTAGGGCTCGCCTTTCTCCCGGTCGGGCTCGCCCTGGCGCAGCAGCACCGGTAGGGCCGTGTGCAGGGCGTCGCCAATGGGGTGCTGATAGTAATCGGCCGCCCAGAGGCACAGGCGCCACAGATCGTCCGGCAACAGTGGCTTGGTGTCGAGCAGGGCCTCGGCCGGGCGCAAGTTCTGCAGCGGGAGTGATGACTCACTTTTTACCCGGAGAATGAGCCCGATCAGACGCTGGTTGCCGAAGGGCACCCGTACCCGTTGCCCCGGCTTCAGCAGGGTGGTGTCTACCCCTTCTGGCGGCAGGTAATCAAACCGGCGGCGCAGCGGTGTGGGCAGGGCGATTTCCAGAACAGTAGGGGCGGCCATGTACTCCCGTCGCGTGGTTGAATTCAAAAGGCGCCCAGAATAACCGATTGACGGCCCCTTTGGCAGCGCTCGTGCCTGTACGAAAAATGCTCTAAAGTCCTTGCGTTGCCGGGTGTTTCTGGTATTATGCCCAGCTCTCAAAACCAGCCGTATCCATTAACCGTTGTGCGGTGCTCGGCAAAATCCTGCGTTCCAGATGGGCTCAGGTCGACTGAGTGGCGGCACAAAGATGAAAGGCATTCACCATGAAAGCTGATTTACACCCCAAATACGAAGACGTAACTGCGACCTGCAGCTGCGGCAATACCATCAAGACCCGCTCTACTCTGGGTAAAGATTTCCTGGTTGACGTTTGTTCAGAATGTCACCCCTTCTACACCGGTAAGCAGAAAGTGGTAGACACCGGCGGCCGTATCGATCGCTTCAAGAAGCGTTTCGGCAGCCGCATCGCCGCCAAATAAGGCGATTGGCATGGCCCTTGGGCCCTTGCTGATAAGCGACATGAAAACGCCGGGGGCGAGAGCCCTCGGCGTTTTTTTATGGAGAGCCTTCAGCGTATTTTCCTGCAGAGCCTTCAGCGTATTCTCTTATAAAACCCGCGGCGTTTTTTTGGGTGCCCTACTGGCCCTGAGCGCGTTTCCCGGCGCTGCCTGCCCCTTGCCGGAGGGGCTTGAGCACGAGTCGGTACAGGTGGCTGGGGTTCATGACGGCGACAGCGTACGCCTGGCCGATGGGCGCCGGGTGCGCCTGATTGGCATCAACGCGCCGGAGTTGGCGCGCGAGGGGCGGCCCGCAGAGCCGCTGGCAAAAGCAGCGCGCGAGGAATTAAAAAAACAGCTTGTTGAGAGTGAGGTTCTGCTGGTCCAGGATCAGGAGCGGCACGACCACTACGGCCGCACCCTGGGACACCTGTTCACCCTGGAGGGAAAGAGCCTGGAAGCCGCCCTGTTGCGTCAGGGGCTGGGTTTTCATATCGCGATACCGCCGAACATGACCTTGGCCTCCTGCCTGTCTGAGGCGGAAGGTGAGGCGCGGGCGGCGTCCCGTGGGGTGTGGGCCGAGAACCAATGGCCGGCCCTTGAGGCGAGCGGCCTGACCTTGCAGGACACCGGTTTTCAGCGAATCCGTGGAACGATCACGGATGTCAGCCGAGGCGGTGGCTCGGTCTGGCTGGAGCTTGACGGGCCCCTCGTACTGAAGGTGCCCGATTCCGTGTGGTCGTCCAGTCCGGTTCTGGCGCCCGGTCAGAGGATCGAAGTTCGGGGCTGGGTGACCAGTCGCGCCGGAAGCCGTGCGGTTCGCCGCGGGTTCAAACCGCTGGTCCTGTCCGTACCGTCCGGCTTCGCCATCGAGCGACCGGCTGCGGGCCGCCCCTAAAACAGCTCCTCCGGCAGTCGTTCGCTGTCACTGCTGCCATTGCCGTTGCCATTATCGTTGTACGGCGGTACCTCTTCGGCACGGAAAATCTCAAAGATCGCATCCGGGTCCCCGGGCTGAGCCCGCTGGCCATTCTCTGGGTCAATGCGCACGGTCACGATGCCTTCGGGTTGCGGTGCCGGGCGGTCCGGCTTACCGGCAAGTGCGCTCCGCATGTAATCAATCCAGATCGGCAGTGCGGCCGTGCCGCCGTACTCGCCTCGACCCAGCGGCGTGTTCTGGTCGAAGCCCAGCCAGGCGACGGTGACCAGGTCGGGGTTGTAACCGGCGAACCAGGCATCACGTGGGCCGTTGGTGGTACCGGTTTTGCCGGCGAGGTCCGCCCGGTCCAGCACTCTGGCTCGACGGCCGGTACCTCGGGCCACGACGTCGCGCAGCATCGAGTCTATGATGAACGCGGTGCGCTCACCCAGCACTCGTGGGGCGATGGGGAGCGGCTCCAGGGTCGCTTCGTCTTCATCCAGCAGCGCCAGTTGGGCGGGTTGCTCTGGCGCCAGGCGTTCGTCCGGGCCGGTCTCGGCCGCGCGTTCGGGCTCGCTGGCGTAGATGTCGGCGATCAGGCTGACCGGCTCTTCCTCTTCTTCCTGCTCGCGCTCACAGTCTTCGCAGACGGTGGCGGGGCGAGCGACATGCAGCGCTTCACCGTGATCATCGTCAATGCGTTCAACCAGATAGGGTGCAATGCGGAAGCCGCCGTTGGCGAAGATGGCGTAACCGCGCGCCATATCCATGGGGGTCAGGGCGTGACTCCCCAATGCCAGGGACAGGTTGCGCGGCAAGGCCTCGCGGTCAAAGCCAAACTTCTCGAGCGTGTCGAGGAGCGCCGGCAGGCCGATGCTGCGCAGCACCCGGATCGAGACCAGGTTGCGGGAGCGGTACAGCGCTTCCCTCAACCGGGTCGGCCCGAGGAAGGTGCCGCCGTCGTTCTCCGGACGCCAGGCGCCTTCCAGGCTGGCGTCTTCGATGACAATGGGGGAATCGTTGACGATGGTCGCCGGGGTAAAGCCATTCTCCAGCGCGGCGGTATAAACAAATGGCTTGAAGCTGGACCCGGGTTGGCGGGCCGCCTGCAGGGCGCGATTGAAATTGCTCTGGCGGAAGTCAAACCCGCCCACCAGCGAGCGCACGGCACCATCGCGCGGGTCGAGGCTGACCAGCGCGGCCTGGGCCTGGGGGAGCTGACGCAGGTGCCATACGCCGCCGATCTGGCGCAGGCGGATCAGGTCGCCGATCGCCAGGACATCGCTTGCGCTCTCGGGGAGTGGGCCGCGGGCGTTTTCGTTGAGATAGCGGCGCGCGGTGGACAGGCTCTGATCCCATCCCAGCTCAATGGTGTCTCCATTGGCCAGCAGGATCTCGGCCGAGCGCTCTTCCAGCGAGAGCACCAGGCCGGGGAGCAGGCCGCCGTAGACCGGGGTGTCCGAAAGCAGTTCCTGCCAACTGGACAGGTCTTCCGGGCGCTCGCCGAGTTGTTGTTCGGGGCCGCGATAGCCGTGGCGCCAATCGTAGGTCAGCAGCCCGTCAACCACCGCCTGCTGAGCCGCCGCCTGATAGTCGCTGTGGATCGTGGTATAGACCTTGTAGCCGGCGTTATAGGCGTTCTCGCCAAACCGGTCCACAGCCTCGCGTCGGGCCAGCTCGGCGACATAGGGTGCATAGAGTTCCAGGGTGGCGCCGTGGTAGCGGGCGTCATCCGGCGTGTTCACAGCGACGTCGTAGGTGGCCTGATCAATATGCCCCAGCTCCAGCATGCGGCCGAGAATCCAGTTGCGCCGGATCATGGCCCGTTCGAGGTTGGCCAGGGGGTTGTAGGCCGAGGGTGCCTTGAGAACGCCCACAATCATGGCCCATTGATGAAGTTCCAGCTCGTCGATGTCCTCGCCGTAGTAAATTTGGGCCGCAGCCTGAATACCGTAGGCGCGATTGCCGAAGAACATTTTATTGCTGAACAGCTCAAGAATTTCCTGTTTTGTGAGCTCGTTCTCAATCTGAAGAGCCAGCAGGATCTCATTGAATTTACGGGAAAAAACCTGTTCCCGGCTCAGGAAAAAATCCCTGGCCAACTGCATCGTGAGGGTGCTTCCCCCCGATTGAATCTCACCTGTTTTCAATAATTGTGACGCGGCTCGCAAAAGTCCGCGAATAGATACGCCCGGATGGTCGTAAAATTCCGCATCTTCGGCGGATAATAACGCTTTAATGTAAAGGTCAGGCAGCTCTTCGAACGAAACCGGTGTGCGACGCTGTTCACCAAACTCGCCAATCAGCTTGCCGTCGCTTGAATAAACCCTCAGCGGGGTCTGTAATTGAACTTGCCTGAGGCTCTCCACGGGGGGCAGTTTGGGGCTTAGATAGAGGTACAACCCCGCCAAAACGGTGAGGGAGGCGCCAGCTCCGGCGATAAACAACCAGAAAAGCAGGTTCAGATAAGACTTTTTGATAGGCATTTTTTCTATGAGAATTAATAAGTTAGCGAAAATGGCGGCAAGTCGCCGCATTATACGGGCTTTTTGCCTGTTTACATATGCGCGGTCTTGTTGCAGGCTTAACTTAAAGTCCTATAACATAAACTTCCTCTAAGTTACGGATATAGATAGAAAAATGGGCATTCTAAGCTTCCTGGAAAAAAGGGCGAAGCCGGTCTTGGGGTTGGACATCAGTTCAACGTCGGTCAAGCTTCTGGAGCTCAGCCGACACGGTGATCGCTACCGGGTGGAGACCTATGCCGTACGTCCGCTGCCCCCCGGGGCGGTGGTCGAGAAAAACATCAACGACCCCGAAGCGGTCGCCGATGTGGTCCGCACGGTGGTCAAGCAATCCAAAACCAAGCTCAAGCACGCGGCCGTGGCGGTTGCCGGTTCTGCCGTGATCACCAAAATGATCGACATGCCGGCGGGTCTCAGCGACGACGCCATGGAGACTCAGATCTCTATAGAGGCCGATCAGTATATTCCGTTCCCTCTGGAGGAGGTTGCCATCGATTTCGAGGTGCAGGGCGAATCGCCCCGCAACCCCGAGCAGGTGGAAGTTCTGCTGGCAGCCTGTCGGCGGGAGAATATCGATCTGCGGGTCAACGTTCTGCAACTGGCCGACCTTCAGGAAGAAGTGGTCGATGTGGAGGCCTATTCCATGGAGCGGGCCTTCGGCCTGGTCGCGGAGCAACTGGAAGACCAGGATGGTCAGGTCGTTGCGGTGATCGACATCGGGGCGACCATGACCACACTGAGCGTTCTGGTGGACGGCCGCACAGTTTATACCCGCGAGCAGCTGTTCGGTGGCAAGCAACTGACCGAGGAAATCCAGCGGCGCTACGGCCTGTCCATGGAAGAAGCCGGGCTGGCGAAGAAGCAGGGCGGTCTGCCGGATGATTACGAGTCAGAAGTGCTCGGCCCCTTCAAAGAGGCCGTGGTCCAGCAGGTGACCCGCTCGCTGCAGTTTTTCTTTTCCGCCAGCCAGTACAACGATGTGGACTACATCGTGCTCGCCGGTGGTGTCGCGTCCATGGAGGGCCTGGTCGGGCTGATTGAAGAGAAGCTCGGTACTCAGACTCTGGTGGCCAACCCCTTTGCCAATATGTCGGTGTCCTCGAAAGTGAACGCGGTCGCGTTGGCCAATGACGCCCCCTCGATGATGATCGCGGCCGGCCTGGCGCTGAGGAGTTTCGACTGATGGCAAGAATCAACTTATTGCCCTGGCGGGAAGCCTACCGCCAGGAGAAGAAAAAAGAGTTCCTCGGCATCCTGGTGGGGGTTTTGATTCTCGCGGGTCTGGTGGCCTACTTGTGGGTATCGAGCATTCAGTCCTCGATTTCCGACCAGGAAGCCCGCAACCGACTCCTCAAGACCGAAATTTCGGCTCTGGAAGCGGCGGTGGCCGAGATCCGGGAGCTGCGAGAGAAGCGCGAAGAGTTGCTGGCCCGCATGCGGGTGATTCAGGACCTGGAAGGCAAGCGGCCGGTCATCGTGCGCTACTTCGATGAAATGGTGCGTGCCGTCCCCGACGGGGTCTATCTGAACCGGCTGGAGCGCCAGGGCGAAGTGATCCTGCTCGAAGGGATCGCCGAGTCCAATAATCGGGTCTCCAGTTTTATGCGCAATCTTGATGAGTCCGACTGGTTCGCGGCGCCGAACTTGAGCTCGGTGACTGCCGCACCGGAGCAGGGTGAGCAGGCAAATGCCTTCAGAATGTCGGTACGCACCTCGGCGCCGGCAGATCAGGCCGGTGTTGATGAGGGAGGAAACTGATCATGGCATTTTCCGATACTCTGGAGCAGTTGAAAAACTTTGATGTCAACGACATCGATTTTGAGCGCATTGGCGTCTGGCCCCTGCCGGGCAAAATCTTCGTCTGTGTGCTGCTGGTGGTCGTGGTTTTTGCGCTGACCTATTACCTGAAGGTCAAGGATCTGAATACCCAGCTCGATCGCGTGGTTGCTGAAGAAACCAATCTGCGCCAGACGTTCGAGACCAAGAGTTTCCAGGCCGCCAACCTGGAAGAGTACCGGGCGCAGATGGTTGAAATGGAAAAGTCCTTCGGTGCCTTGCTCTCTCGGTTGCCCAGTGACACTGAGGTGCCGGGTCTGCTGGAAGATATTGATGCCCGTGGGTCTGAAAGCGGACTGGACATCAACAGTATCCGCCTGGAGTCCGAGCAGCAATCCGAGTATTACGTGGAGCTGCCCATCAGCATTGACGTTGAAGGCGGCTATCACGACCTGGGCACATTTGTCAGTGGTGTTGCCGGCATGCCGCGCATCGTGACGCTGCACAACTTCACGATTGCTCGCCAACAAGACAGCGGCACGCTGACCATGCAGATCGGGGCGAAGACCTATCGCTATAAGTCACAGGATGAATCTAGTGATGAATAGAATTATAACGTTTACCAGTTTAGCCATCTGTCTGGCCGCGCTGACCGCCTGTGGTAGTTCATCCGATCACCGCGACCTGCAGCAGTATATCCAGCAGACCAAGGCCCGCCCGGCGGGGCAGATCGAGCCCCTGCCGGCGTTCCAGCCATACCGGCCGTTTAGCTACAGCGCCATGACCCTGCGCAGCCCGTTTGATCCGCCGGCCCGGGAAGAGGAGCGGCGGGTGCAGCTAAGTGGTAAACAGGTTCAGCCGGATCTGAATCGGGAAAAAGAGTATCTGGAAAGCTTTAACGTGGCCAACCTGACCATGGTCGGCACCTTGACCAAAAACGGTCAGCTTTGGGCGTTGATCAACGACGGCCAAGGCGGTGTTCACGCGGTCACGGAGGGTAATTACCTGGGTAAAAATCATGGACGCATCGTGTCCGCATCGCGGTCACAGCTTGAACTTTTGGAAATCGTCGCCGATGGCGCCAACGGCTGGGTCGAGCGTCCCAGAATTATTGAATTACAAGAAAAGGAATAGGCCATCATGCGAGCACTGTGCTTATTGGGGTTAACCATGCGAAATCTAGCCTTGTTACTGGTCTGTCTGGCGCCTTCCCTTGTGTGGGCCAAGTCACTGAACAATATCCAGTTCTCGGAGTTGCCGGGGGAGCGATTCGAAGTCCGTTTGGGCTTCGATGACATGCCGCCGGAACCCGAGGGCTACACCATCGAGCAGCCGGCACGTATCGTGCTCGACTTCCCGGAGGTAACCAGCGCACTGGAACAGCGGCGTTTCCCCCTGTCGTTCGAGAACAGCAAGAGCGCGCTGGTGCTTAGTTCCCAAGGCCGCACGCGCCTGATTCTGAACCTCAGTGAGCTGACCACTTACAGTGCACGGGTGGACGGTAATACCTATGTGCTCGAGGTGGGCGCGGCCCAGGGCGGCTATGTTTCCCGCCCCGCACAGGCGACCAGCGTTGCGGGCGACCGTCAGTCGCAAACGGCCCCCCGCGCCGACAGTGAACCTCGGGTCACCAATATCGACTTCCGTCGTGGTGAGGAAGGCGAAGGCCGAGTTATCATCAACCTGTCCGATGACAACATCAGTGCCGATGTCACCGAAACGGCCAAAGGCATTGAGCTTGAGCTGGGTGGGGTCAATTTGCCGGAAGCGCTCCGCCGTCGTCTCGACGTGGTGGATTTCGCCACCCCTGTGACCATGGTGTCGGCCTCTCAGGACCGCCGCGGAACCATCCTGAATATTGATGCCAATGGCGAATATGACTACATGGCCTACCAGGCCGACAATGAGTATGTCATCAGCGTGAAGCCGTTGACCGAGCGGGAAATTGAAGCGCGGGATCAGGAGTTCAGTTACACCGGCGACAAACTGTCCCTGAACTTCCAGGACATCGAAGTGCGCAGTGTACTGCAGATCATTGCCGACTTTACCGACCTCAACCTTGTGGCCAGTGATACGGTCCAGGGCCGGATTACCCTGCGTCTGGATAATGTGCCCTGGGATCAGGCGCTGGATCTGGTGTTGAAAACCAAAGGCCTCGACAAGCGTCAGAACGGCAATGTTCTGATGGTGGCGCCGGCGGCCGAGATCGCTGAGCGTGAGCGTCAGGAGCTCGAGTCCCGTCAACAGTTGGAAGAGCTGGCACCGCTGCGCACCGAGTACATTCGGGTTCGCTACGCCAATGCCCGGGAGATGTTTGAACTGTTCCGTGGTGAGGAAGGCGAGGGTGGCCGCAGTGGTGGCTTATCGGGTGGTCAGGGCGGTAACCGCGCGACTGGCAGTGTTCTGTCCGAGCGGGGTGATGCGATCGTCGATGAGCGCACCAACTCCATCATCATCACCGATACCGCTGATCGTATCGAAGCCTTCAAGCGCCTGGTGGAACAGATTGATATTCCGATCCGCCAGGTGATGATCGAGGCCCGTCTGGTGATTGCCAACACCGATTTCCGTCGTGAAATGGGGGTTCGCTGGGGTGGCGTCGGCTTTGATCGCTCCTCCGATACGCTGGTCGAAGTGGCGGGCTCCACAGCCGGTCTCGACTCTAACCCGGGCTCGCCCGCCGAGTGGCTCACCGGAACCGGCACACTGGATCTGGAAGAGAACATGATGGTGGACCTGGGGGTCGACAATTCGGCCGGTAGCTTCGCGTTCAGCGTTCTGTCCGACAGTGCCTTTATCGACCTGGAGCTGTCCGCTCTGGAGAACAACGGTCAGGCCGAGATTGTCTCCCAGCCCAAGGTGATCACCGGAGACAAGCAGCAGGCGACCATTATGTCCGGCACGGAAATTCCCTATCAGGAAGCCTCGGCCAGTGGTGCGACCACCACAGCGTTCAAAGAAGCCGTGTTGAAGCTCGATGTCACACCCCAGATTACCCCCGATAACCGCATCATCATGGACCTTGTGATCAATCAGGATTCTGTTGGCGCTCTGAACCAGGCCTCCGGTATTCCCACCATTGATGTGACCGAGGTGATGACCAAAGTGCTGGTGCAAAATGGCCAAACGGTCGTGCTCGGTGGTATCTTCCAAGTTGAACAGGTCAAGGGCGAGGACAAGGTTCCGTTCCTGGGCGACATCCCGGTACTGGGACGTATGTTCAAGCGGGACATTACCAGTCAGGAAAAACGCGAGCTGTTGGTGTTCATTACCCCCAAAATCATGGCCGATACTTTAACTGACTGATCCATGCCCAATAATGTGTTTCTGGTCGGCCCCATGGGGGCCGGCAAATCAACCATCGGCCGCCTTCTGGCGGCCGAGTTGAAAGTCCCCTTCTATGACAGCGACCGTGTGATTGAGCAGCGCACCGGTGCCGATATCCCCTGGATTTTTGATGTCGAAGGCGAGTCTGGTTTTCGTGATCGCGAGTCGGCGGTTCTGGCCGAGCTGGCCGAGGAGCCCGGCGCCGTGATTGCCACCGGAGGCGGCATCATATTGCGCCCCGAAAATGCCGAGGTGATGCACCGCGGTGGCCGCGTGTGCTACCTGACCGCTTCGGTGGAACACTTGGTAGAGCGCACCGCCAAGGACAAAAAGCGCCCGCTGTTGCAGGTGGACAACCCCCGCCAGAAAATCGTCGAGTTGCTTGAGCAGCGCGACCCTCTGTACCGGGCGGTAGCGGACTGGGTGGTGGTGACCGACCGACGCCCGCCGAAGGTGGTGGCGCGGGATATTGCCGAACGTCTAGGCCAGGATTGAGCTCGGTTAAAGTTTCGGACGGTGTGCTAAGATGAGGGTTTTCCGACAACCCGAACGCAGTGCCGACTATGCAAACTCTGACCGTTGATCTCGCCGATCGCAGCTACCCGATTCATATTGGCGAGCAGCTCCTGAAGAACCGGGAGCTGCTGGTACGCCACGTGCGCGCCAAGCAGGTATACATCGTCACCAACGATACCATCGCGCCGCTTTACCTGCCCGCTCTGATCGAACTTCTCGACGGCTATCAGGTCGATACTACCGTGTTACCCGACGGAGAATCGTTCAAGAATCTGGAGACGCTGAATCAGATTTTTGATGGTCTGCTCGAGGCTCGACACAATCGTACGACGACCATCATGGCCTTGGGCGGTGGTGTCGTGGGTGACATGGCGGGCTTCGCCGCTGCGTGTTATCAGCGTGGAGTGGATTTCATTCAGTTGCCGACCACCCTGTTATCCATGGTGGACTCCTCTGTGGGGGGCAAGACCGGTGTCAATCACCGGCTCGGCAAAAACATGATCGGCGCTTTCTATCAGCCGCAAGCGGTGATCGCGGACATGTCCGTGCTGGAATCTCTACCTCCGCGCGAGCTGTCGGCGGGTATCGCCGAGGTGATCAAATACGGCCTGATATCCGATCGGGAATTTTTTGAATGGCTGGAGTCGAATCTGCCCGATCTCCTGGCGCGGGACCCTAAAGCGATGGCCTATGCCGTCAAGCGTTCTTGTGAGAACAAGGCGCAGGTTGTGGCCCGGGATGAGCGAGAAGGTGGGCTGCGCGCCATTCTCAACCTGGGGCATACCTTTGGCCATGCGATTGAAACCCATCAGGGCTATGGCGTCTGGTTGCATGGTGAAGCAGTCGCCGCAGGTATGGTGATGGCGGCAGACCTGTCCCATCGACGAGGGGCCATTACGGCTGACGAGCTGGACCGGATTGTTCGCCTGCTGGAGCGGGCCCACCTGCCGGTGAAAGCACCGGCCAGCATGACTCCCGACGATTTCCTGCAGTTGATGGGGGTGGATAAAAAAGTGGTCGACGGTCGGCTGCGGTTGGTGTTGCTGAGCAAACTCGGCGAAGCGTTGATCACCAGCGATATCGAACAGGATCTATTACAGGAAACATTTGCAGCCTGTCGGGCGGATGAACATACCGCGCCACCGGGCGCCTAGCGACAATCCTTTCCGGGAGAGCGTTTATGAACACCGACCCAACAGACAGCTCGGAGCACGACAACCTGGCGGGTCAATCGGCCGCCCCGGAATCCCCTGTGGCGGATTATCGTCAATACTACGGTTTGAGTGAAGATCCCTTCCGGGATGACCCGGAATTTGCGTTCTTTGGCGGCGGTGGCCGACGCGCTCTGCTCGAACAGTTACAGCACCTGTGTCAGTTCAGTGCCAGTTTGCTGGCGGTGCTGGGCAAACCCGGGGTGGGTAAAAGTCGCGTTGCCCTTGAGCTGGCCAACAGTTTTCAATTCGATGATGATATTTGCCTGCTCACCGCCGAGCCTGGTGCGGGCGCCGAAGCGGTGCTGGGGCAAATGGCCAGGCACTTTGCCCTCTCGGTAGACGACAACCCCTCGGTGGGTCGGTTGCTCGCCGCGCTTCGTCATTTCGCTCAGATAGCGGATGAAGAAGACCGCCTGGCGCTGACCATCATCGATGATGCCCATCATCTGGATGAGAAAACACTTGGAGCCCTGATCAGTCTGTTGCAGGGGCAGGACTCCACCGGTCGGCGCCTGCACATCGTGCTGTTTGCCGACTCTGAGATGGTCACACGGCTGGATCAGTTCAACATGCACGACGTGCTGATCCACGATTTCGACCTAGCGCCACTCTCCCTTGAAGAAGCCACCGATTACCTCAACTTCCGCATGGAAATGGCCGACTATATGGGGCCGGAGCTGTTCACCGAGGAAAAGGTGGAACCCTGGTGGCGTCGGGCTGAGGGGCGGATTCCCCGGCTGCACGAGCAGGCCCGTCGCTGGCTGCTTGAATCGGTTTCCGCCCGCGCCAGCTCGGGCAGGCCGGGGGAGCGCCGCAATGCCCTGCCGCTGGTGCATATTGTGGTGATTGCTGTGCTGCTTGGTGTGCTGTTGATGGTGTTTATCTATCAGGGTGATTCCGAAGCCCCTGAGCGTGAGTCGACGACACGGCTGCCCGAGTCGAGAGAAACCCAGACCCTGACGCTGTCTCCCAGCAACGAGGCGTCCAACCGTACAGAGCTGGAGTCCTCTGCAGAATCGGAGCCGGCTGTAGAAACCGTCCAGACACCCGAGTCGGCAGCGCCAGAGCGGGCACTGCCCGAGTCGCCGTCCCCCGAACCATCGGTGGAGGAGCGTCCGGAGATCCCACAGCCCGATGAAGCGTCTGAGCCCGAGGAAACATCGGCGCCGGCGGCCGGGGCGAAAACTCCGACCGAGCAGCCCCCTTCGGAAGAGCCGGCCGTTGCCGAGGCTTCCAGTTTACCCGACATTCCGGAAGACGAGCAGGTGCTGCTCTCCTGGCGCGCCTCCGAGTACACCCTGCAGCTTCTGGGTGCCAGCTCACGGGCATCGGTGGATCGCTATATTGAGGCACAGCCCAATCGGGAACAGCTCCTGAGCTTCGAAACCCGCCGTCAGGGAAAGCCCTGGTTTGTGGTCGTAACCGGACGCTATTCAGGTGCTGAGTCGGCCAGAGAGGCGATAGGCGATTTGCCCGAGGATCAAAGGGAGGCGGGGCCCTGGCCGCGCGTCATGTCTGATATACATGAAGAAATTAAGGAAAGTCGCGGGCTTTAATATGGTAGCCGGTGGGGTGAGCCCCACCGGCGATCAGTCAAATATATTACGGCGCTGTGATTTCAATGGGGCCGTAGTTGGTCTGAGCTCCCTCATAGGTAATACTGAGAACGAACGACCCTGCCACAGATTCAGTGTCATCGGCTTTCAATTGAAGCGAGACTTTCGACGGCTCAGAAGATCCGCCCAGCGTATCTCGGCTCAACGTGAAGGTGACATTCTCCGCAAACTCTTCATTGATTTCGATTTGCGTGCCAGCGGGCATGCCGTTCCCATTTTCGTCTGCGATTATGAGGTCATATCGAACCGACTCATTAAGCCCCAGCTCTACGCTCGACGGTAATCCCGGGATGAGCGGGTTGCTCCATGGGCTGGTCATAACCAGCATAGTGCTCTCTCGAATAGTGATGCCCTCCCGGCTACAGAGGCCGGCTTCATGATCCTCTGCGCGGCAAAGAATCCCGTTGTAGAGGTTGTTTCTCTCCTTGGGATCGCGCACGATTTCGTCATTTTCCAGGGTGCCGTTGAAGTTGGTGTCCAGATAAGACGGTCCAAGGTCATCGCATGCCTGATCAATAGGAGCGGGTGGGATATAGGATCTTGGGACGCTCGGGGCGCAGTTCCCGTTTGCCGCGAACAGGTCTGTTCCTACATCGAAAAGGCCATTGCTATTAATGTCGATAAAAGATTCGTTGCCCTCTGTTGAGGCAAGTACATAAACACGACCGGCGCGACACTCTTCGGTGCCGGGGCAGCGTGCGTAAGGTGGCTCCTCATGCAATGTAACTCCGCCGGATCCCATTGGGCGCTGGCCTTGGCTTCTCCAAGTGACAGAGCAGGCGCTGTTTTCTCCGGTAAGGCACTCTGCATCAACAATCCCGGCACTGGCGGTGAAATAAACAGCGGTTCCTTCGGGAATGTGGTTATTGTTCTGGTCACCCAAACGAATGGTGAGCTCGCTCTCCACACCGTCAGTGTTCCATGCCACGGGGTAAAGGTCTGACGCCGATAGGCTAGTGTGGCGCTGTGTTGGGATGGTGGTGGTAATCACCAGTTGCCGAGACAGGGTGGAGACGCCATTGGCTGTTGCAATGACATTTGCAACGCCTGCCCCAGTTCCAGCTCTGACTCTGGCTGTAACTTGGCCTTCACTGTTAGTGGTTCCGCTGTCGTTGGCCAGGTTTGCGCCGGCAGGAGCGTTTGAGCTTAGGGCGAATGTCACCGGAACCTCTCGCATCGGGCTTCCGTTGGCCCCAACTACCTTAAATACGACTTCTGAGCTTGTGGTTTGCGCGCCCATCCCTCTGATGCCAATGACGCTGGGGGACGCCCCGATAAACTGAACTTGGTCGAGCGTATCTTGTTCAACGTTTATGGTGGCTCTGGCGCTGTTTATGCCCGAACGAGTTTCGCTGGAAGCGCTTGCTACAATTTCGTCCTCTCCGACGCAACCTGTCGCCTGATAGGTGACGGAGGCGCTGCCAGTGCTGGTAGTGACGGACGTCTCAGACTCTTCGTCTGTTCCCTGCAGTCTGGCGCCACCTGAAGAAATACAGCTTGAGCTAAAGGAGACGGTCACCTGCTCGTTGATGAGATCGCCCTGGTCATTGACGAGTGTGACTTCCAAAATAGTGCTCCCACCTGCGGATAAGGAGCTATCCGATGGTAGGTCGACGGCGATTTCACCTTCTACAAAATTGCTGCCAACGCCCCGTCCCAGTTGGGAAGTCTGATCTTCCGTATCACCGTCTCCTCCATTGTCTTCGCCCCCATCGTCGGTACCTCCATCATTGGGGTCGCCCCCGGTGTTGCCGTTATTGTTGATGTTGTCGAGACGTGAGTCGTTGTCGTCACTGCCGCAGCCTGCCAGGGCGAGGCTTAGGATCAGCGCGGCAAATATGCTGCAGCCTGCGCTCCTGAAAGTTAATTTATTCATGGTGTCTTCCTGAATTACCGGTGTTTTTAATAAGCGGGTGTTATAACACGAGCCTAACTTAGCCTAGATTTGCGGTGGAATAAAGTACGCTGGCACCCTCAGATGGCCCGTTGAGCGAGTTTGTAGGCATTGAGCGGGATTTGTGATAGCTTGGGTGTGCGGCTTGTCAGGTGGTTTTAGGCCGTTTGCGGGCGGCACCGGTGAGGCAATATGCTTTGATTCATGTGTCCGCCTATAGACCCGGCCGGATCGGTCGGTGCGGGACCGTTTGCGACCGTTTCCTTAAATTTCCTGAATTTACTCCTGATTTCGCCGAAATTAGCTTTACTGTTGGGCGCTGAGAGCCCCGCTCGTCTTGCCTTTGGGGCCACTTGCGGGTAATATGCTGCGCCCATTTGCCTGGCCCCTTTTTGGAGGGGCTTTTTTGTCTGGGGCGTGAGCGGAGCGAGCCATGTTCCGGATTCTATCGGTATCGAGAGAGACAGCGTATGACCACGGGCCTCTACAGGTTAGATGAGTTTAAAGACAACTGCGGCTTTGGCTTGATTGCCCATTTGAAGGGCAAGGCCAGTCATCGCCTGTTGGAAACCGCCATCGAGTCGTTGACCTGCATGACCCACCGCGGCGGTATCGCGGCGGACGGCAAGACCGGTGACGGTTGCGGCCTGCTGCTTCAGAAGCCGGACGGCTTTCTGCGCACCGTGGCCAAGGAGGCCTGCGGCGCCGAGCTGACTGACGTTTACGGCGTCGGCTCGATCATGCTCAGCACCGACGATGCCCAGGCCCAGAAGGCCCGCGATGTGGTTGAGGAGGAGCTGCGCGCTCAGGAGCTCAGCCCGGCGGGCTGGCGCGAGGTGCCGGTGGACAGCAGCTGCCTGGGGCCGATTGCCCTGGAGTCACTGCCGCGTTTCAATCACCTGTTTATCAACAACGATGGAGACCTGAGTCTCGAGCAGTTTAACGCCCGGCTGTTCCTCGCCCGGCGTCAGGCCGAAAAGCGCCTGGCCGAAGACAAGGCGTTCTATATTGCCAGTTTCAGCTCCACGGTCATCTCCTATAAAGGGTTGATGATGCCGGTGGACCTGCCCAAGTTCTTTACCGACCTGGCGGATCCGCGCCTGGAAACCGCCATCTGCGTGTTCCACCAGCGCTTCTCCACCAATACGCTGCCCCAGTGGCCCCTGGCCCAGCCGTTCCGTATGCTGGCGCACAACGGTGAAATCAATACCGTGATGGGCAACCGTAACTGGTCCGTGGCCCGCACCTCCAAGTTCAGCACGCCCCTGCTGCCGGATCTGGATCGCGTGGCACCCCTGGTCAACCGCGATGGGTCCGACTCCTCCAGCCTGGACAATATGCTCGAAGTGCTGATCACCGGCGGCATGGAGCTGCACCGTGCGGTGCGCATGCTGGTACCGCCGGCCTGGCAGAATGTCGAGCACATGGATCCGCAGTTGCGTGCGTTCTACGAATACAACTCCATGCACGTCGAGCCCTGGGATGGCCCGGCGGGCCTGGTGATCACCGACGGCCGCTACGCGGTCTGTACCCTGGACCGCAACGGCTTGCGTCCGTCGCGCTGGGTGATCACCAAAGACGACATCATCACCGTGGCCTCCGAAGTCGGCGTGTACAAGTACAAGCCGGAAGACGTGGTGGCCAAGGGCCGTCTTGGACCGGGCCAGATTCTGTCGGTGGATACCGAGACCGGCAAGCTGTACCACACCAAGGACATTGACGAGCAGCTCAAGGGGCGCCAGCCCTACAAGCAGTGGCTGAAAGAGAAGGCGCTGCGCATCGAATCCACTCTGGAAGACGATGTGGCCGAAAACGGCCTCACCGAAGAGCAGCTCAAGGCCTACATGAAAATGTACCAGGTCACCTTCGAGGA
>NZ_DFTP01000053.1:0-18117 GCF_002381585.1 Marinimicrobium sp. UBA4209 | reverse complement strand
ATCCCTGGGGGCTTCTCGTCGGCATCCATGCCTCCGAGAGTCTCCAACCGGTTTATACCGTGGCCGCCTCAGTGCCAGATTATTGTATCGGTGTCCTACTCATCAAACATCTGAATCATGTAGCCGCCTTTGATGGCGGCCTGCATCGCTTTGTCAGCTTCCACGACGCGGGGGTCTTTGCGCAGGGTGTCGGCGACGTATTTGCGGTTTTCAATTTCGATCTCGGTGAAGCCCGCGCGCATCAGGTAGATTTTGCACAGTTGTTCCGCACCGAATAAATCCACGTAGTCGATGTAGACGATAAACGGCTTTTTGTCGCCGGCTTTGATGTCGTCGCGATCCGCACGTGCGGTGCCATTGGCGGAAAATATATACATTCAGAATCCTCTGGGACGGCCGGGCCGTCATACCGTCATGATGACACGCACTGCGTCCATTCGCAGTTGCGCACGATTCAAATACTGCTCGGAATCCGTCAGCTGTTTTTCAAGCGTTTCGATTTCCTGGTGGCGAACGTTCGGGTTCACTTCGGCCAATGCCCTCAGGCGCTCAAGCTCTGCGGACAGCGCTTGGGTCACTCGTGTGCGTGCGTCGTCGATCAGGGCCTGTTGCTTGGGTGCAACCAGGGCTTCCGCCTGGTCCATCATTTCCGCCAGTTGTGGGCGGGCGTGGCGGACGAGGTCCTGGGCGCTGGGGCGTGGGACTTTTTGCAGGAGGCTGTCGAGCTTGCCCGCTGCGAGTGCGCCGCTGAGGTCTTTGCCTTTTGGATCGAGCAGAACCCGCAGGACCGATTCGGGCAGGTAGCGGTCCAGTTGCAGTGCGCGCGGCGCCGGGCAGTGCAGCACGAACAGGGCTTCCAGCAGCAGGGTGCCGGGCTTCAGGGGCGGCAGCTTGATGGTGGCCAGGGCGGTGTTGCCGAATTCGCTGTGGGCAATCATTTCCTGGGCGCCATGTACCATTGGGTGCTCCCAGGTCAGGTAGTGCATGTCTTCCCGGGACAGGGCGAGGTCGCGATCAAAGGTCACGGTCATGCCCTCTTCCACCAGACCGGGGAAGTGGGAGACGCGCATCTGTTCGCTCGGGTGCACCACCCAGCTCTGCTCACCGTGCTCGTCCTGATCAATCCCGAAAGCGTCGAACACCCGCTCCAGGTAGGCCGGCAGCGTTTCATCGGAGTCCTGTTGTTCCAGCGCCTCGACCAGAGGTGCGGCTTTTTCCGGCTGGCAGGAGTTCAGCTCCAACAGGCGATCCCGTCCGGCCTGCAATTGCGCCCGCAGGGCTTCGGCCCGCTCGCGGGTGTCGTCCAGCAGTGCATCGAATGCGGTGTCGTCTACATCGGTGAGCGAGGCGAGCAGTCGCGCTTCAAACTCATCGTACAGTGTCCGGCCAATGGCACAGGTGTGCTCGAAGGCGTCCAGGCCACGGTGATACCAATACAGCAGGTGTTCCTGGGCGGTATCCGCGTAGTGCGGCGTATGGATATTGACCTGTCCCTGTTGGCCGATGCGGTCCAGGCGACCGATGCGTTGCTCCAGCAGGTCCGGGTTCAGAGGCAGGTCAAACAGCACCAGGTCCTGGGCGAACTGGAAGTTGCGCCCCTCACTGCCGATCTCCGAACAGATCAATACCTGAGCGCCGGCTTCCTGATCAGCAAAATAGGCGGCGGCCCGGTCGCGCTCCAGCAGACTCAGGTGCTCATGAAAAACGGCCGAGGCGATGCCTTTGCGCAAGCGCAAATAGAGTTCCAGTGCCTGGGCGCTATCGGCACTGGCGCAGATGACCAGTACCTTGTTACCGCGTTGGCTTTTGAGGAAATCACTCAGCCAGTCGACCCGTGGGTCCACCAGCCACCAGTCGGCCCCCCGGTGTTCAAACCAGAAATTTTCCGGTCGCAGTTGTTCATCCAATGGCCGCTCGCTCAGGGCCATCAGGTCGTCATCATCCAGGTCCAGGGGATGGTTGTGCAGCTTGCGCTCCGGGAAGCCGGATACGGACGCACGGGTATTGCGAAACAGTACCCGGCCGGTGCCGTGACGATCCAGCAGGGCGTGAATTGCCTGCCCCACGGCTTCACCCGGCTGATCCTTGGCCTGGGTCTTGAGGCGCTTGAGTTCCGCCTCCGACAGATAGTCGGTCAGGGCGCCATCCAATGCGTTTACCACATCGCTTGAGCTCCCGTCGCGGGCGGCCAACAAACCCTGTACCCGCTGATTGAGCGCTTCGTAGCCATCGTGCTCGGCGAGAAAGGCGTTCAGGTCATGGTAGCGATCCGGATCCAGCAGGCGCAGACGGGCAAAGTGGCTTTCCACACCCAACTGCTCCGGTGTCGCGGTCAGCAGCAACAGACCGTCCGAGACTTTCGACAGCCCCTCAATGCAGCGATAGGAGGCGCTGGGCTCGCCATCGTGCCACTGCAGGTGATGAGCCTCATCCACCAAGAGCAGATCCCAGCCGGCTTCCACCGCCTGCTGGTAGCGCTGCTCACTGCCGCTCAGAAACTCCAGGGAACAGAGAATCAGCTGTTCGCTTTCAAACGGATTGTCCTCGGCCTCGGCAATAACGATTTCCTCGTCATCGGGTAACAGGGACGGATCGATATCGTCCAGTCCGGCCATGCCCTGGCAGCGCGCTTCATCCAGTAGCGTAAAGCTCAGGTTGAAGCGTCGCAGCATTTCCACCAGCCACTGATGCTGCAGACTTTCGGGCACCACTACCAGCGCGCGACGGACCCGCCCGGTCATCAGCTGCTGATGCAGAATGAGGCCCGCTTCGATGGTTTTACCCAGGCCAACCTCATCCGCCAAGAGCACACGAGGCGCCTGACGTCGCCCCACTTCGCTGGCAATGTATAACTGGTGTGGCAGCGGTTGAATGCGCGGACCACTCAGGCCATAAACCGCGCTCTGCCGGTGGCGGTGCAGGGTGTCCAGGGTCTGGTGGCGCAGGCTGAAGTGGGTGTACTTGTCGATCTGGCCGGAAAACAGGCGCTCGCGGGGCGTGCTGAATTGGACAAAGCTGTCCAGTTCAAACTCCGGGATCAGGTGCTCGTCCCCTTCCTCGGTATAACCTTTGTAGGCCAGCAACAGCCCCTGCTCCATGACTTCGGCGATGGTGATGGTGGTGCCGTCCTGGTGGCTGATCACCTCGTCCACCTGATAACGGACCCGACTGACCGGCGCACTGCGCAGCGCGTAAGTCCGACGCTGACCGGCGGCCGGGAACCCCAGGGTGACCTGTCGCTCGTCGGTTTCCAGGACAATGCCCAGACCCAGTTCCGCTTCGGTGTCGCTTACCCACCGCTGACCAATGACAAATTGCTGTTGACTCACGCCGGCCTCTTTCTTTCGCTGATTTCAGGGTGCGCATGATACTGGCTGCGTGGCCGAAAGCCAAAGGGTGAGCGGGCGGCGGAGCAAAATAGCCGGTGTTGCCGCCGGCAACATGGTCTGTTTTCCCCCATTTGGCGTAAAATAGGACGGTTTTTCTTCACAACGTCCGTCGACGAGGAGTCACTATGCCCGCATTGGCCGATCTGGTGCGCCCCTACGCGGGGATCACTTTGACCGACAGCAAAACCCTGTTTCCCGACGCCCAGGGCACGGGACTGCCCCTGATTCGCATTGACACCGACCTGTGTCAGGCCGTGGTCGCCCCCCAGGGCGCCCAGTTGCTGTCCTTCACCAAGGCCGACGGCACACCCCTGCTCTGGCTGAGCCCGCAGTGCCAGTTCGAGCCGGGCAAGGCGCTGCGCGGTGGGGTGCCGGTCTGTCTGCCCTGGTTTGGCCCCCACCCTGACGACAATAAACCCCAGCACGGGTTTGCCCGCACCTCCGACTGGGCGCTCACGCAGGTGGCCCAGGCCGATAACGGTCGCTGTGAACTCTGGTTTGAACTGGAACACTCCGGCGATGAACGATTCGAGCAACCCTTTACCGCCGCCCTGCGGATGGTATTGGGTCAGACCATTGAGCTGGAACTGGGCCTGACCAATCACGACTCCCACGCCGCGGATTTCACCTGGGCGCTGCACAGCTATCTGCCGGTGCAGACACTGGACGACGCTCGGGTTCCGGTGCTTGCCGGGCGGGATTATCTGGACAACCTGCAGAACCACGCCCGCCTGAGGCAAAGCGGCCCCCTGACCTTCACCGGGGAGGTGGACCGGGTGTTCCCCGACGTGGAATCCGAGGTGACTCTGGAGCCAACACCGCACCTGCGGCTGAGCCATGAAAATTGTCCCAGCCTGGTCACCTGGAATCCCGGCGCCGAAAAAGCGGCGGCCATGGACGATATGGGAGAAGGCAACGAACAGGGGTTTGTGTGTCTGGAACGGGGGGCGGTACTGGATGAGGGATGGACATTGGCACCCGGCGAAACCCGCCGAGGGAAAGTGACGATCAGTGCGCTGTAGTTTTCAGTCGAGAGGTGAGGTGTCGGATTACGCGCTGAGCGCTAATCCGACCGACGGACCGACCATATTCAGTAGGTCGGATTAGGCCCGAAGGGCCGTAATCCGACACCACTTCAGGAGCCGCCTTATGCCGGCAGCAGATCCTTCACCGCGTCACGCTCTTCCTGCAGCTCTTTCTCGGTGGCCTGCATCTTCTCGCGGGAGAAATCATTGATCTCCACACCCTGAACGATTTCCCAGTCGCCGTTTTTGCACACGCAGGGGAAAGAGTAAATCAGGCCCTTGTCGATGCCGTAGCTGCCATCGCTGTACACGCCCATGCTGACCCAGTCGCCTTCAGCACTGCCCAGCGCCCAGTCGCGCATATGGAAAATCGCCGCATTGGCCGCGGATGCCGCGGAGGAGGCGCCACGGGCATCAATGATGGCCGCACCGCGCTTCTGTACCACCGGAATGAAGTCACTCTCGTACCAGGACTGGTCAACCAGTTCCATGGCGTTGGTGCCGGCCACTTTGGTCTGGTGAATGTCCGGATACTGAGTCGAGGAGTGATTGCCCCAGATGGTCAGGTGGGTGATATCGTTGATGGTTTTGCCGGTTTTCTGGGCCAGTTGAGTCAGGGCACGGTTGTGGTCCAGACGGGTCATGGCGGTGAACTGACGCGGATCCAGATCCGGGGCGTTGCGCTGGGCGATCAGGGCGTTGGTGTTGGCGGGGTTACCGACCACCAGCACTTTTACGTCGCGGGAGGCGTGGTCATTCAGCGCCTTACCCTGAACAGAGAAAATCTTGGCGTTGGCTTCCAGCAGGTCCTTACGCTCCATACCGGGACCACGGGGACGGGCACCTACGAGCAGCGCGTAATCGGTGTCTTTGAAAGCCACCGCCGGGTCGTCGGTGCAGGTCATGCCTGCCAGCAGCGGAAAGGCACAGTCGTCCAGCTCCATGGCTACGCCTTCGAGGGCCTTGAGCGCCGGAGTGATTTCCAGCAGTTGCAGAATGACCGGCTGATCTTTGCCCAGCATTTCGCCAGCGGCGATGCGGAACAGAAGTGAGTAGCTGATTTGACCGGCGGCGCCGGTGACAGTAACGCGTACAGGTGCTTTCACAATGTGTCTCCGTTTTGGGTATAAATTCAGTGGCTTCCCCGGCGCCCGTAACCATTAAGGGGGCGGCTTCATCCGGCGGAAGTAGTGGCTGTCTTGTTGTGGGAGGTTGAACCGACGCAGCCTGACGGCCGGACATTATAGGGGATTGGGAGAAAATTTCACCCGTTTGGCGCCTATTAACTCCTGCGATGGAGGGAACACTACCGCCGAACCGGTACTACTCCCCTTCCACCCCGGTAATAGGTGTGATGCTGCCCCAGGTCTTGCAGCTGGGACACAGCCAGTGCAGCTGGTTGCCTGTGAATCCACATTTGCGGCAGTGGTGGCTGGGCTTGGCTTCCAACACCTGATCCACCAGTTGCTTGAGCAGTTGCAGGTTGTCTCGCGCCCTGCCCTCGGAGTGCAGCAGATACAGCTCGACCAGCCGGTTCAACAGCTTGATGGTGGGCCGCTGACGCAGATGCTCGGCGATAAAATCCGCCGCCGCGTAATCATCCCGTGCCCAGCGCACCTGCTCGGCCAGTTTGATCACCAGGGAGCTGCTCGGATATTGGGCCAGCAGCTCTTCCAGATAACGCTGCAGCCCTTTACTGTCACCCAGGCGCTCGTAGCAGGCACATACCAGCTCCAGACTCTCCACCACCAGCTCAGGGTCCTGGTGGGGAATGCGCTGCAGAATTTTCAGCGCTTCGCGTTCATTACCCTGGCCGTGTTCCAACTGGCCCCAGAGCAGGCTGGCGCGCACCGACTGGCGATCAAAGCCCAGCGCTTTCTGCAACTGGCGGCGCGCGGTGAGCAGATCGTTCCGTTCCATGGCGTCTTCCGCCAGCTCACAACAAAAGTGCGCCCGCGCTATGGCCCGCTCGCCGGTGTTTCGGCCAAAGCGACGCTGGCCGATCTGATTGGCGGCCTCAATGGCTTTTTCCCAGTCTTTTTCGTCCTGGTAGATTTCAATCAGGTGGGTGAGCGCTTCGGATTTATATTGGCTGTTTACATCCACCAACTCGTGGAGCAAGCCTTCCGCACGATCCAACAGCCCCGCCCGGATAAAGTCGCGGGCCAGTTCCAGCTGGGCTTCATGGAGTTGCGGAGTGGTCAGACTGGGGCGAGCCAACAGGTTCTGGTGAATGCGGGTGGCTTTGGCAATTTCGCCCTTGCGACGCAGAAGATTGCCCAGGGCCAGGTGGGTTTCGAGGGTATCAGAGTTGACCTCCAGGGACTCGATAAAGGCATCCACGGCGCTGTCGGCCTGTTCATTCAGCAGGTAACTGAGCCCCTTGAAATACTTGGGGCCATAGTGCTGGTTCTCCTGCTGCAGGCGACGACCACGCTGCCGCCAGCCGAGCACAAAGCCCGCCGCAATCGCCACCATGATCAGGCCAAACAAGCCGATATCGACCATGGGCATCAATCCCGGATGGGTTGCAGGCGAAGTTGCTTGAGCTCTTTCTCGCACCGGGCGAGTTGACGTTCACGGGCGCGCAACTGACGGCGCAACCGCAGCACTGTCGGCAGACTGACCGCCATGCCCAACAGGGTACCCAACGCGGTGAAGATCAACAGCCAGACGCCCAGAGACAGGCTGGGAAGCCCCAATCCCATAAGAGTGACCGGTACCGCCTGAGCGTTTTCCAGCGCGAACCAGACGCCCAGCAGAAACGCGAGCACCAACAGGGCGACTTTAATCCAACGCAGAAGTGGTTTCATGGTGCGATAACCTTGGGATAGGGTGCGTCAGTGGTGCAGGCTTTCGTTAACACGATCGCGCATCTCCTTACCCGGCTTGAAGTGAGGGACATACTTGCCTTCGAGTTCAACCGTTTCGCCGGTTTTCGGGTTGCGGCCCATACGGGGAGCCCGGTAGTGCAGAGAGAAGCTTCCAAAGCCGCGTATTTCGATCCGCTCGCCGGATGAGAGTACGTCGGCCATGTGGTCGAGAATGAGCTTAACCGCTAACTCAATGTCTTTGACCGGCAGTTGGTCCTGTTGCTCGGCAATGTACTCGATCAGTTCCGATTTGGTCATGGCATTTGCCCTGTTATTGGAGAAGAGGGTGCCCGCCGTTTACGTCGCTGGGCACCCCGTGCTGGCCTTGCACTTATTTTTGTCCAATTTCAACAACTTAGGCTAGCTTATACCGGACCAGAGGTACAAGCAAGGGGGCGGATTTTTGGGGAATGCCTTCAGTGGCTCAGCTCCAACAGCAGCTTGTTCAGCCGCTGCACGTAAGCCGCCGGGTCTTCCAACTGGGTGCCCTCGGCCAGGTTGGCCTGATCGAACAGCACTTTGGCCAGATCGGCAAAGCGGTCTTCATCGGGCTCCTGATCCAGTTTCTGTACCAGCGGATGGTCCGGATTGAGCTCGAAACTGGGCTTGGACTCGGGCACTTTCTGTCCGGCCTGCTCCAGAATACGGCGCATCTGGGCGCCCATTTCATGCTCGGCCACCACCACACAGGCGGGCGACTCGGTCAGGCGATGGGTAATGCGCACCTCGGCCACGTCGTTCTCCAGGGCCTTCTTGACCCGTTCCAGCAGCGGCTTGAGTTCTTCGGCCTGCTTCTCCTGAGCCTGCTTTTCGTCCTCGGAGTCCAGCTTGCCCAGATCCAGCTCGCCCTTGCCCGCGTCCTGGAATGACTTGCCGTCGTATTCCATCAGGTGGCTCATCAACCACTCGTCCACCCGATCGAACATCAGCAGCACCTCGATGCCCTTCTTGCGGAACACTTCCAGATGCGGGCTGTTCTTGGCGGTGTTGAAGTTCTCCGCCGCAATGTAATAGATCTTGTCCTGGCCTTCCTGCATCCGGCTGATGTAATCGTCCAGGGACTGATCCTGCTCTGGCTTGTCAGTGTGGGTGCTGGCGAAGCGCAGCAGCTTGGCGATTTTCTCGCGGTTGGCGAAATCCTCCGCCGGCCCCTCTTTCAGCACCTGACCAAACTCGGTCCAGAACTTCGCGTACTGCTCCGGCTCGTTCTTGGCCATTTTGGTCAGCATATCCAGCACCCGCTTGGTCAGCGCGGTGCGCATGGTGTCGATGTTCGGGTCTTTCTGCAGGATTTCCCGCGAGACGTTCAGGGACAGATCGTTGGAATCCACTACCCCTTTGATAAAGCGCAGATACAGCGGCAGAAACTGCTCGGCGTCATCCATGATGAAAGTGCGCTGTACGTAAAGCTTCAGGCCGCGAGCGCCGTCCCGGTTGTACAGATCAAACGGGGCATGCTCCGGCACGTACAATAGGCTGGTGTAGTCCAGCTTGCCTTCCACCCGGTTGTGGCTCCAGGTCAGCGGATCGGCATAATCGTGGCTGACATGCTTGTAAAACTCTTTGTACTCTTCATCGCTGATATCGGAACGAGAGCGGGTCCAGAGCGCGGTCGCGGTGTTGACCACTTCGTCCTCGGGCGCCTTATCCTTGTCCTCTTCCGAGGTCTGCAGCTTCTGCATCAGCACCGGAATATCGATGTGGTCGGAGTACTTTTTGATGATCGAGCGCAGGCGCCAGTCATCGGCAAACTCGTCGGCATCGCTGCGCAGATGTAACTCAATCGAAGTACCACGGTCAGCCTTCTCGACGGTTTCGACACTGAATTCGGCCTCACCGGCACTTTCCCAGCGCACCGCTTCGCTGGCCGGAAAGCCGGCCTTGCGGGTGGTCACCACAACCTTGTCGGCGACGATAAAGGCGGAGTAAAAACCCACCCCGAATTGACCAATCAGTTTGGAGTCTTTCTTCTGGTCACCGGTCAGGTTTTTAAGAAACTGGGCGGTACCGGACTTGGCGATGGTGCCCAGATGCTCGATGACCTCGTCCCGGGACATGCCGATGCCGTTGTCGCTGATGGTGAGCGTCCTGGCTTCTTTGTCGACGCTGACACGCACTTTGAGGTCACTGTCGCCTTCGTAGAGGCTGTCATTTTCCAGGGCTTCGAAGCGCAGTTTGTCCGCCGCATCGGAGGCGTTGGAGATGAGCTCGCGCAGGAAGATCTCGCGGTTGGAGTAGAGCGAGTGGATCATCAGGTGCAGCAGTTGTTTGGCTTCGGTCTGGAATCCAAGCGTTTCTTTATGGGCGTCCACGGTCATGGGTGCGTAGCTCCTGTCATACAATTGGCATTGAACACGACTCCCAACCATCACTGGTCGGGGTTTGAATTCTGTGGGTGGGTAATGGGGGCTTTCGGGGGAATATCAAGGGTTGGGGCTTGTACCTTGAGGCGGATTGTTACTCCGGCCAGAGGGCTGCGGGAGGGTAGGTAGTTGCGAGACACGCCGTGAACCCATCCCTGGGGGCTCATCACCCGCCGTCCAGGCGGGTGACGGTCTCGCAACTACCTACCCTCCCTCCGCGGCGGCAGATTCACGTTCCGGGAATTAGCGCCTTTGCACCAAGCATTCTCTAAAATCGTAGGGTGGATAAGGGGGTGCCCCCCGTCATCCACCTTTGGTAAAGTCGTCAGCCTCGTTATTGGTGGATGACGCACTTCGTGCTTATCCACCCTACGCGCCCCTTAAGGCAAGTATTACCGCTGGTGCTAGTTCCCGAAACTTTGAATCTGGCACAGCGGAGGGAGGGTATACCGCTCCGAGACCGTCACCCGCCTGGACGGCGGGTGATGAGCCTACATGGATGTATTTACGGCGTGTCTCGGAGCGGTATACCCTCCCGCAGCCTTTTGATCGAAGTACCAAAGACCAACCGTCCCTGTAAAACTACCCCTTCTCAACACGCACACCCGAGAAAGTTAGCTCCAGCTCGCCTTCGGTCGCGAGGCTGAAGGGCTCGAGGACGCGGGTGAAGAACTCTTCCGGGGGGAGGACCAGGCCGAAATCCGAGCCGACGTCGGGGAAGCGATCCAGGGCGATGGACAGCGTCCGCCAGCCCTGCCCCGCCAAAGCGCGCAGCTCCTCAGTGATATCCACCTCGGACAGCGCCGAAGGGCCACAGCCCACGCGCCACTGCACCGGTGCTGTGGGGGCGCGATCCACCTTCACGTCCACCACCAGAGCGCCGTTGGCCTTCCAGTAATCCGTCAGCACCTGACGATCCCGGGTGGCCAGTGCCATGGCGCCGAAGCCACCGCCACTCCAGATCACCTGCCGGGCATCCTCCTGCACCTCACGGTCTACCGCACTCACCGTTACCGTGGACACTTGCACCTGGTTACCCTTCATCACCGCCTTGTCGTTCACCTGGCCCTCGACTTCCACCTGCCAGGCGTCCAGCGGGCGCATCTTGAACAGCATCCAGACATCTTCGGTAGCGGGCAGTTGCAGGCCCTCCTCTGACAGATCGTCGCCCAGCGGATCGTTCTGCCCGTACGCCAGGCCGTAGCCGTAGGGAAACAGCGGCGCGTAGCCGGGCTCACCCATATTCAGGGGGCACTGATCCGGGCGGTCGGGCCAGGAGAAACTCAGCTTCCCCTTGATCGGATGACGCACCTGATCCTCGGTGTCGGTAAATAACACGTCGGCAACGCCACCGCCTTCGGTGCCCGGCTGCCAGATGACCACAAATGCATCGGAGGCGTTCAGCTCGCGGTTCACCCACAGCGGACGACCAGTAATAAACAGGGATACCACCGGAATGCCCCGGGCCTTGAGGGACTTGAGCAGTTCCCAGTCTCGTGTGTCGCGGGGCTTGTATTGGACATTCTGCACGTCGCCCTGCATTTCGGCGTAGGGGTCCTCCCCGAACAGGACGATGGCCACATCCACGGACTCATCGCACTGACCGTCCGGGCTGACGAACACCTCGCCACCGGCATCACGAATGGTGGCCTCAATGCCGGCGCTGACGGTGGTGGCGCCCGGAAAGTCCCGAGCGTCCGTTCCGGTGCCCTGCCAGGTGACCGACCAGCCGCCCACCTGCTTGCTGATATTGTCGATACCGTCGCCCGCCAAAAGCACCCGCTGTTTTGGGTTGAGCGGAAGCAGCTGATCGCGGTTTTTCAATAGCACCAGGGATTCACGCACCGCCTGACGGGCCACGTCCCGATGTTCTGGGGCACCAATGAGTGACTGACGACCCGCAAGGGTCCGGCTTGAGGGACGATCCCGCTCAAACAGACCCGCGCGCAACTTCACCCGCAGAATCCGACGCACCGCATCATCGATTCGGGATTGCGCAATGGTGCCGTCGCGCACTTGCGCCACCGTGTTGTGGAACAGGGTTTTCCACTCGGGGTGTGGCACCATGAAAATATCGAGCCCGGCATTGATCGCCTGAGGACAGTTCAGCACATCGGCGCCGGGGATGAAGGCGTGACCATTCCAGTCCCCCACCACCAGGCCATCAAAGCCCATCTGTTCTTTCAGGACACGGGTCAGCAGGTGATGGTGACCGTGGAGCGGCTCACCGTGCCAGCTATTGAATGACGCCATCACGGCCTGCACGCCGGACTCGATCGCACTGAAATAGCCCGCACCGTGAATGTCCCGCAAGCGCTCCTCGGAATCGACATTGTCACCCCGATCGATGCCGTTAACCGTACCACCGTCACCGATAAAGTGTTTGGCGGTAGCAATGACATGCTGCTCATCCAGGCAAGCCTCGCCCTGCCCCTGAAGCCCCCGCACCATCTCACCGGCATAGGCACGCACCAGCTCCGGGTCTTCCGCCCAGGATTCATAGGTCCGCCCCCAGCGATCATCTCTGGCCACGGCAACGGTGGGCGAAAAATCCCAGTCCAGACCGGTTGCGACAATCTCCCGAGCGGTCGCCTCGCCAATGCGGCGAATCAGTTCGGGATTGTGGGCGGCGCCGAGCGCAATATTGTGTGGAAACAGGGTGGCCCCCACCAGGTTGCCCACCCCGTGCACCGCATCGGTTCCCCACATGATGGGAATGGGCAGGCGTCCATCCCGGTCATCCATAGAGGCTTCCCAAAACTGATCGGCCAGGGCGACCCAGTCACTCGCCTGAGCGTACCGGTCATTGTTGGGCACACTGCCGCCGCCGTTGAGCACGGAACCCAGGTGGAAGTCCCGGATATCGTCCGGGGTTACCTGTTTGATCTCCGGTTGAATCATCTGACCCACTTTCTGTTCGAGGGTCATTCGATGCAATAGCGCGTCGATACGCTGCTCAATGGCATCATCCTTGGAAATGGCGCTTTTCAGGCGCGGCCAGGTCACTTGGCGGGAAGCGTTGAACATGACGACAGGGGCTCCGATTATTAAATGGTTTTACGGACTATAAGGTGGGGCATTCTAGCACAGTCGCCAATCCCATAAAGTCGGGGCTGCAAATTCAACAACACCGAGTTACCCTTTGTGTCTGCATGACGTCGAGTGCGCCATTTCTGGCGCCGACGTCCTCCACGCGACCGACCGATACAGGCAGATTACCTATGTGGCAACAGACTGAATTTCGCCTGCCCCCCAAAAGCCGGGGCTTCCACCTGGTCACCCAGGAAGTGCTCAGAGCGCTGCCCCCGCTGGACCACCTTCGCTGCGGCCTGCTGCACCTGTTTATTCAGCACACCTCCGCATCACTGACCATCAACGAAAACGCCGACCCGACCGTACGCGGCGACCTGGAGCGACACTTCAATCACTTTGTCCCCGAGCGGGCCCCCTACTACGAGCATGACTACGAAGGCGACGACGACATGCCCGCCCACATCAAATGCACCACCATTGGTGCCAGCCTGACCATTCCGATTACCGACGGGCGTCTGAACCTGGGAACCTGGCAGGGAATTTACCTGTGCGAGCATCGCAATCACGCCGGTAGCCGCACCCTGGTCGCCACCGTTCAGGGAGAGTAAGTGCCATACTTGATGAATATCAATTTGCCCCAACCATTTAGGCGCTAAGGTTTGTTCGTATTGGGTTCCTGTGATTCGCGAGGTCACCGATGGAATACAAGGACTACTACAAGACCCTTGGGGTCGAGAGAAACGCCAGCCAGGATGAGATCAAACGCGCCTACCGGAAGCTGGCGCGCAAGTATCACCCGGATCTGAACAAAGACGCGGGGGCGGAAGACCAGTTCAAGGAGCTGGGCGAGGCCTACGAGGTATTGAAGGACCCGGAAAAACGCGCCGCTTACGATCAGCTCGGCAGCAACTGGCAGCGCGGCCAGGACTTTGAACCGCCCCCGGATTGGGGGAAGGACTTCGATTTTGCCGGCGCCGGGCGTCACTACAGCGGCGGTATGGGCAGTGGCGATTTCAGTGACTTTTTCGAGAATCTGTTCGGCGGTGGTTTTCACGGCGGAGGCTTCACCCAGAACAACAGGTTCGGCCAAGGTGGCGGTTTTCGGGCTCGCGGCGAAGATCAGCATGCCCGCATTCAGATCGACCTGGAAGACGCCTTCAGCGGCGCCTCCCGGCAGATTACCCTGCGCAGCCAACAGGCGGATGCCCAGGGACGAATCCAGGCCGTCCCCCGTACCCTGAACATCAAAATTCCCAAAGGGATAAAGCCCGGACAGAATATCCGCCTGGCGGGCCAGGGATCGCCTGGTTTGGGTGGTGGGCCCAGTGGCGATCTCTATCTTGAGGTGGAATTCAGACCTCACCGGTACTTCCGGCTGGACGGGCGAGACCTGTTTCTCGATTTGCCCCTCACCCCCTGGGAGGCAGCATTGGGTACCAAAGTGAAAATCCCCACGCCCACCGGCAAAGTCGACCTGAAGATTCCCGAGGCATCCCAAAGCGGCCGCAAACTCCGGCTCAAGGAGCGCGGACTGCCCGGCTCTCCGCCGGGAGACCTGTACGTTGAGCTGAGCATTCACACGCCGCCCGCTCAAAACGCCTCGACGCGAGCGGCTTACGAGCAGTTGGCAAACGCCGCGCCGTTCAACCCACGCCGCCACCTGGAGAGCTGATTATGTCGGGAGATACCCATCGCCTGATGGCAGGCACCATTCTGGAAGAAGACGTTGAGTTGACGCTGGGCGAGCTCTGCCGACATTGCCAGGTGGAGGCCGACTTCGTGGTCGAACTCATCCATGAAGGGGTCATCGATCCGATCACCCCTTCAAGCCCGCGCTGGACCTTCAGAGGACACTGCCTCACCCGATTGAAGCGTGCCCGTCGCCTGCAACGGGACCTGGGGTTGAACCTCGCCGGTATCGCGCTGGCACTGGAGCTGCTCGATGAGCGCGAGCGCCTGTACGCCGAGCTGGCCCGCTGGCAGCGGACGGATCGCGAAACAGAATAGTCCGGCAGAGTTAATCGTCCTTTTCCCGGCGGTTTTTCTGCATGGCTTCGCTGAACGCTGCTGCCATGATTCCCGTCGGCATGGCGATGATGCCAATACCCGAAAGTGCCGTCAGCGCCGCAAAAAACCGCCCGAGCCCGGTCACCGGATACACGTCGCCGTAACCTACGGTGGTCAAAGTGGCCACTGACCACCACATGGAGCGGAGCACACTGCCGAATGCCTCCGGCTGCACCCCTCCCTCCAACAGGTACAACATGATGGACGAGGTCAATAGCACCAAAAACGCCAACCCGAAACTGACATACAGCTCAAACTGACGCAGCCGGACCGCATGCCCCAACTCCCGCAGGGCTTTGGAGAAACGCCCCAGCCTCGCCAGACGCAAGATCCGCAGCACCCGGATCAGACGCANNCGAACAGGGCTTCCATGCCCACCAGCCCCAAAAACAGCGGCAAAATGGCCAGCAGGTCAACCACCGCGGCAAAGCTGCCCAGATAGCGAAGGCGGCCCCACACCGGGTGGGCATAGCGGGCGCCCTCCACAGCCACCCAGGCTCGAATCAGGTATTCCAGCAGAAAAATCGCTCCCACCACCCACTCGAAAGCGACGAACCACGGCTCACGCCCTACCCTGATGGCGGGCTCGGTTTCCAGCAATGCCACCAACACCGCCACTGTGATCAGCGCGCAGATCCATCGGTTGGCCGGGGAAAGCCCCTGATCAGGCCAGGCGCCTGGCTCCAATTGCCGATACAACCAGGCTCGCCAGGGGTGCTTTGCGGAGGATGACGAGTGAACCATGAACAGGCTCCTAAAACGGTACGACCGACTCAAAAGAGGCAGTCTCACCCGATTCCGGGTGGGCAAAGCTGAGCGTTGACGCGTGCAGCAGCAGACGTGTCGCCTGCTGGCGCACCGACTCCGGCGCATAGAACTCACAACCCAGAATCGGATGCCCCAGCTCGGCACAGTGTAGGCGCAACTGGTGCGAACGCCCGGTGACCGGAGAGAGCGCCAGGCGCGTGGTATTGTCCTCCCGGTTGCGGGACAACACCCGGTAATGGGTCAGCGCCGGCTTGCCGTCCTCAGAGATTTTACTCCGTGGACGCCGCTCCGGGTCGGGGGCAATCGGCCACTCCATGACGCCCTGATCTTCCAGTACCAGGCCGTGTACTACCGCCGTATAGGTTTTCTTCACTGTACGAGCCTGAAATTGGCGACTGAGGTTGGATAGGCTGGCCTTGGTGAGGGGAATCACCAACAGTCCGGAGGTGTCGAAATCCAACCGGTGAACCGCGTGAACATCCGGGTAAGTCTCCCGCAGCCGGGCGATGACACTGTCACGATTGGCCGGATGACGTCCGGGAACGGTCAACAGCCGGGTCGGCTTATCCACCACCACAAAGCTGCTCTCCTGGCGTACAATCCCAACGTCCTCCTCACAGGGGGGCAGAACGGTCAGATGATCCGTTGAAGACGACATAATACGACTCGCAAATAAGACTATGAGGCCGAAACATGAGTGCCCCTGAAGACCCGGATAAAAAACCCAACCTGTTTCAGATCATCATCAGCACTCTGGCCGCTGCGTTTGGTGTGCAAAGCAGCAAAAACCGCGAGCGCGACTTCAAGCACGGCAGCATTGCCGCCTACATCATTTCCGGGGTGTTGTTCACCGCGATCTTTATCCTGATCATGGTGTTCGTGGTTCGACTGGTGCTCTCTCAGGCCGGACAGTAAGTCAGACGTGCTTCCAGAGCTGCGTGCTATCGATATCAACGGCCTTGAGCAGCTTCTGAATATTACCCTTGAGTGCCCGAAGCTCCGTCGGATGCAACTGATTCAGAAAGCGGTTCTGGTGGGTGACAGCCAACTCATTGAGCGTTTCGACCAGTGCGTGTCCCGACCGGGTCAGGTGCACTTTCACGGAGCGACGGTCCAGACCGTCGTGCTCACGCTGCACCAGTTGCTTGGTTTCCAGGCGGTCCAGAAGACGGGTGACCGCTGAGCGATCCACCGCGATATTATCAGCAATCTGGGCCGGCGTATTGGCCAGCTCATGGAACAGCACGTTGAGGATCATCCACTGGGGCCAACTGACCTCATGCTCGGTCAGCGCCTCATTGAACGCCTCCCGCATCTGACTGGCCAGACGGTTGATCCAGAAGGTGAAACTGTTGTGCAGGTGCAGGCCTTTGGTGGCCGCTCGATCAGAACCCAGCATGACTCCCTCGCAATGACATCAGACAGGTGAAAGGAATCCTGCCAGACATTAATTGACAACGCAATTATTTCAATGCAAAGAGTCGGAAAGACATCGGGTGGGATCGGGGCGCTCTGATGGCAACGTCAAAGACACCCCCGGTCGATCAGTGTGCCGGCAAGAAAATCTTATTGGCCACTGACCCAGTAAACACAGGTGACCACGAAGATGGCAATCAGCGCCACCGCCGCCATGGCATCGGCAAACGCATCGCCCTCGTGGGCTTCATGGGTCTCATTTTTCATAACATCAGTCTGCTCAGACATTATTGTTATTCTCCTCTCGCCAAACGTGGTAAGGATAGGAGCGCTTTACAGCCATCAGCTGAGCCGCTTTACGCCCCCAACAGGACAGTCGAATCTAATCACACCCCACCCGGATTGACAAGCGACCGCCACCGGATATAACCAAAAAGCATTAGGATAGCGGAAAACATTCGTTCAAACCGGCCCCCGGTCTCTGGTATTTTTGCGCCCTCTGAGACGGGTGTGTGGCCTGCCACCGGGCCGACCACCACCTCCGTTCAGGGTCGCGCCGAAGCGGGTTTTGCTGTATCCTCCGCCGCGACAATACACCGGTTTACGGGCGCTATTGCATTAGCGTTCGCTAACATACCCAACCTTTCCCGGAAGTACAGGTAATACAGCCCTCTATGTACATCTATGACGAATACGACCGCCGCATCCAGGGGCAGCGCGTTACCCAGTTTCGCGCGCAGATGGAGCGGTATCTGGACGGCCAATTGGAAGAAGCGGAATTTCTTCCCCTACGCCTGCAAAACGGCCTCTATGTTCAGCGCCTGGCGCCGATGCTGCGCATTTGCGTGCCCTACGGCCTGATGAACAGCCGCCAGTTGCGCAAAATGGCCCACATTACCCGTACCTACGACAAGGGTTACTGCCACATCAGTACCCGCCAGAACATCCAGCTCAACTGGCCCCAACTGGAAGAAGTGCCGGACATTCTGGCGGAACTGCTGGAGGTGGAGATGCACTGCAACCAGACCAGCGGTAACTGCATCCGCAACACCACCACCGATCAGTTTGCCGGTGTCGCGACCGATGAGCTGGTGGACCCCCGCCCCTATTGCGAACTGATCCGTCAGTGGTCCACCTTCCACCCGGAATTTGCCTTTCTGCCGCGCAAGTTCAAGATCGCCGT
>NZ_DFTP01000094.1:100671-103628 GCF_002381585.1 Marinimicrobium sp. UBA4209 | reverse complement strand
GGACAGATACAAGGGTGGATAAGGGCGATAGCCCGTCATCCACCGCTTGGCTTCCTTTCCACGCTACGTCTTCTGAAAATCGATCACTATCTTAAACGTCACAGATCTTGATCGCCGCTTTCAATGACTCAACCTTCTCCTCATCCGTCGCCCGCGCCGGAATAAATTCCTGGGCCACGTACCCTTTGAAATCCACCTCCTGAATGGCCCGCATGATTGCCGGATAGTACAGCTCCTGGGAGTCGTCAATCTCGTGACGTCCCGGTACCCCGGCGGTGTGGTAGTGGCCGAAATATTGATGGTTGTCGCGAATGGTACGGATGATGTCACCTTCCATGATCTGCATATGATAGATATCGTAAAGCAGTTTGAAGTTTGGTGAATCCAGCCGCTTACACAGTTCAATACCCCAGGCCGAGCTGTCACACAGATAATCGGGATGGTCCACCTTACTGTTGAACAACTCCATCTGCAGCACAACGCCGCGCTTCTCGGCCTGTGCCAGAACTTTCTTCAAGCCTGTGACGGCGGCTTTCAGACCATCTTCCGGGTCCATGCCCCGAGCGTTACCGCTGAAACAGATCAGGTTGGTGTAACCCGCGTCGCTGACCAGATCAATGTGCTTACGATAGCTTTCGATCAGGGCACTGTGGTGCTCGGCATTACCAAACCCTTCCTCAAGGCTAAGCTCGGCACCGTTACACATGGACGAGTCCACCCCATGCTTTTTGAGAATGTGCCACTCCTTGGGGCCGATCAGGTCGATGGCCGAAAAGCCGATTCGTTTGACCAACTGGCAGAGTTCCTCCACGGAGAGGAAATCGTAGGTCCACCGTGCCACCGAGTGGCGAATATTACCCTTGAGCTGATGAGATTGTCCGTGGTGGTCGGCCAGTGCCCGGGGTCCCAGAGCGCTCAGGCTGGTAACGCCAAAAGCGCTGGCGACGGCACCGCGCAGCAGGGCGCGGCGGTTGAGAGAGTCAGTCATGGTTACAGTCCTCTTATGGTTTTGTTGTGGTTACCCCTCAGCGGCGCTGAAGCGTAATTTTCTGAATCGGATTGACCGAATTGTGTTCCTTGTGTCGCTGAATAAGACGGTTCAGCTGGAAGAGGGAGGTCAGCATGCTGTTCATGGCCATCAGGTAACCCCGTTTCTGGAGTTCCAGCAGTTCTTTGTCAGACAGCGACGATAACCTGTCCTGATCCAGTGTGTACAGTCCTTCAAGAGTTCGGCTCTTACCGTCTTTGTACAGCACGGTGATACTGATGGGCTGAATGAGGTTCAGCCCATTGAGGTGTTGGCAGAAAGCCCGGGTGGCCGCAGCGCCGGAGAGGTCTTCATGCAGGGCATTTTCGATTGCTTTGAGATAGTCCGTCGGCTGGCCTTGATCGTCGTAAAGTCCGGCTCCGGAATCCGAAAGGTCTTCAGCCCGAACCGCGAGGCTGACGCCTTCTGGGCCGTCGGCTCTGGTGAGCCGCACCGGGTAGGTCCGAATGGACAAAGGCGTATAGACGCCCTGCCATCCCTCATCACCCACAAAAAGGTTGGATTCCGGCTCAAGGGACGTCAGTGCAGTGATATCCCATTCTCCGAACTGGGGGTCTTTGGTGATCAGCACCGGAAAACAGCAGCCCGCGTTTCCGACCTCGGGAACCCTTAGTCGAACCACCTGGGCCTGGCGAAAATCATTGATCGCGCGCCGGGTATCTATAAACCGGTGCTTATGCTCTGAGGGTGATAGTGGAATCAATGTTGACATTGTAACTCCGGGAATCGATGAGTGTTCAGTCAGGCGGCCTGGCCCAACCAGCGGTCGATCAGGTCGCGGTGGCTCGGCAGCGAATCCAGAAGCTGCCGGGTAAGCTGTTGATTGCGGGTGAAGACCTGCTGGGCCAGTCGCTGTTGATCATACAGCCAGGCCTGACTGGAGAAGTCGGGTCTGAAGCCCATGCCATAAAGAACATACTGATAGCTGGCGGCGGGGAACAGCTCCAGAGCGCTGTCAAAGTCCGCGGTCTGGGGCCCACGGGTTGCCCAGACCGCAAGATCCTCCTTAAGGCTGTCGGGAATGCTGGCCGGGTCCCGGTGCGCCTTCCAGTATGACTCGGGGCGATCGTTCAGCATGTAGTGCAGCTTCAGGAAATCGATGATTCGCTGCCAGCGGTAGGCCATTGCCTGGTTGAACCGTTTCTCCATGATGGCCATGGTGTGGCGGTCGGCCGGCAGATTTTCAGAAATGAAACGGGCCGACAGTTCAACCAGCATGATGGCGGTGGCTTCCAGGGGCTCGACAAATCCGGCGGACATGCCGACGGCAACACAATTTTTTTTCCACCAGCAGGCCCGGTGGCCAGATGAGAACTTGATGACTCTGGAATCTGCCTTGGACTCGCTCAGGTCAAGATGCTGACGCAGGGTAAACTCGGCTTCGTCTTCGCTGATAAAATCACTGGAAAAAACATGGCCTGTGCCGCGGCGATGCGTCAACCCGATATCCCAAATCCAGCCGGCCGCTTTGGCAGTGGCCAGGGTGTGGCAGGGGATGGGACTGCGCTCGTCCGGGTAAGGCGCCTGTACGGCAATTGCGCGATCATTGAACAGGATTGAATCCATCGGCTTGAAGGGAACACCCAGTGCCTGCCCCAGGAGTCTGGACGCAAAGCCCGTGCAATCGACAAAAAAGTCTCCTTCCAGTTTCCCTGTCTGCTCCAGGGTGATCGCGTCGATAAATCCGTCACTTGACAGGGACACGTTCGACACTGTGTCAACGAGATGATGGACTCCCAGTTCATCCGTGGCGTGTTGCTTGAGTAGCTCGGCGAACTCGCCGGCATCCAGGTGATAGGCGTAATTGCAGGGCCCCTGGAAATCGGGGTCCGTCAGGGCTCTCGGCCCCAACCCCGCCTCACAGATGTGATGTTGAAAATTCGTTTCCGGCGCGCGATCAATGATTTTC
>NZ_DFTP01000094.1:100234-100643 GCF_002381585.1 Marinimicrobium sp. UBA4209 | reverse complement strand
ATAGGGCGCCAGATCCAGCCGCTCATAGGCGATTGGGACAGTGAACGGATGGTAGTAGGCATCGCCGTTTCCGGTGTGCCAGCCGATGAACTTTCCGCCCTGCTTGAAGGTGCTGTGGCAGCGGGCGAAAAAGGTTTTTTCATCGATCCCGATTTTCTGCAGCGTGTTTTTCATGGTGGGCCAGGTGCCCTCGCCCACTCCGACGGTGGGTATATCGGAAGACTCCACCAGTGTCACCTTCAGTCCGTCCGGACGGTGACCGTTATGATGGGCGGCGATCATTGCGGCGCTAAGCCAACCGGCGGTGCCTCCACCGACGACAACAACGTGACCAACGCTTTCCGTCATGATGACTCTTCTCCTGGCTTATCGTTATGGTTTTAAAACCCATGCAGTTTCAGCAAAAAAG
>NZ_DFTP01000094.1:99166-100123 GCF_002381585.1 Marinimicrobium sp. UBA4209 | reverse complement strand
CCCGACAGCATGATTGCTGCCGAGCCAATCAGACACTGAGCTTTCGCTTCAGAAGTCTCCATGAACCTCCGGCGTCCCTGCCGGACTCACCGGTTTAGAAACGGGCGCGCAGACCGACCGAGTAGCGAGCGCCGGTATCAAAGACCGAAATGATCTGGTCTTCCTCACGGCCGCGGCTGACCAGCTCTTCTTCGGTGACGTTCACACCCTCAAAGTATACCGAGAAGATGTCGTTCACGTCGTAGCTCGCGCTCACATCCCACTGGCCGTAGGTGTCCACCGTAAGCGGCTCGCTGGCGGGACCATTGTTGATCGCCTGCAGGAACTGCTCCCGGTTGTTGAACGCGACCCGAGCCTGGAATGGGCCACGCTCATAGAACACTACCGCATTCTGCGAGTCGCCGAGACCAATCAGGGCGAAGGTCTGATCGCGATCCTCAGATAGTTGCGCGTTACTGTCGGTTTTGGTGGCGTTCAGTGTCACACCAAAGCCATTATCCCAGAGGTGTGTCCAGGCCAGTTCCAGACCGTTGACTTCGGCGGTCTCGGCGTTGCGCGGACGGGTAACCCTCAGGGTTTCAGACAGACCGCGCAGTTCGTCGGGAAGCCCTTCGTCGGCAGCAATGTCGGCGCACTGGTCAGTGGCGCAGATGTTGTCCGGTGTCTCTGCGCGGTCGGCCAGGGTAAACTCTTCATCCGCAGCGAGGGTGACAATAAAATTCTCCACCTCTTTATTGAAGTACGCCACGGACAAATAACTGGCGTCACCGTAGTACCACTCGTACGAAATGTCCCAGTTTTCCGCGGTAAAGGGTTTGAGGTTCGGGTTGCCGCCTGACGCTGTCAGGTTCTGCAAACGAGGCTGGCCGATATTCAGCGCCGGAGACAGCTCGGTCAGGGTCGGGCGAGTAATGGTTTCATAGCTTGCAAAGCGCAATACCATATCGTCCTGAAGAT
>NZ_DFTP01000094.1:98050-99077 GCF_002381585.1 Marinimicrobium sp. UBA4209 | reverse complement strand
GATTTTGGCATTGATGCTGGGCAGCAGGTTGGTGTAAGAGTTGCTCTCGGTGACCTCGGTCGGCGAGCCCTCTACGGTCTCAAACAGCGTCGGGTCGCCGGTGGCGACAATATCGCTAAGAACCGTTTGCACGGCATCGACCGACGTGGACGTTTCGGCATAACGGGCACCGACATTCACTGTCCATGGCAGATTCATGACATCACCTTCAAAGGTGAAGTCCAGATACAGGCTGGAGATATCTTCCCGAACGGTATAGCGATCGTCATTCACTGTCAGCTCAAACATGTTCCCATCCTGGAGGGCCTGCCAGGTGGTGCCAATGTCGTTGCCCCGCATTTCGTCGTTCTCGTTGGCCTTTTCCTCGGTGAGCATTACGTCGTAAAGCTCCCAGTTGTCAAAGGTCCACCAGGTATCCTGAGCGCCGGGGAAGAAGCTGGGTGCGGTGAATTTGGTCATCAGCTCTTCGGGAGCGGATGCGTAGTAACCGCCATACAGGGAGCCGTTATCAACACCCACTGAGTAGTAGGCTTTTTCCCGCTCCTGGCGGTAGGCACCGAAACGCATTGAGGTAAAGCCACTGGTATTGTAGGGCGTGTATTCAAAATCCGCGCGAAGCTCGTTGATCTCATCCTGGCTGTTGGGGCCACCGGGAGAACCAACATGCATCTTCATGATGGAGCGATCCGGGATTTCACTGCCGTTGTAGCCTTCATGGTTGGCCAATGGGCGTCCGGAGCTCAGATCAAAATCATAAGTGTTGATATGACCGATTACGCCGAAGTTCTCTTTCCCGGCCATATCGTTCTCGGCATCCGAGTAAGACACATCGAACTTGGCCACCAGCTCGTCGGTAACGTCCCACTCCACATTCAGGCCGAAGGCGTTGAGGGTGACGAACTTACTGTCCCCGTGGTTGACCACGAAATCGGTCGCGGCGCGGGTGTCTTCGGTGCCGACGTTATTCATGTAGGTGACGGTGCGGGTTTCGTTGTTGAAATCGACGTCCGTGACCCGGTTGGGCTCA
>NZ_DFTP01000094.1:53244-97915 GCF_002381585.1 Marinimicrobium sp. UBA4209 | reverse complement strand
GCTCGGTACGCATATCCAGGTTTCTGGGCGGCGTTACGTTGCCCGCCTGCAGATCGCCCTGTTCGTTGAACAGATTCAGTCCGGGCCGATAACCGGCGGTGAACAGGGAGTTGACGTAGTTCTCCCGCTCAGAGTGGGACACCGCCAACAAAACCCCCAGGGTGTCATCGGCAAAGGTATTACTGATCAGGCCCGATACGGTCGGGTAGGTTTTTTCATTCAGGCTCTCATAGGTGCCTTTGATCGAGCCGAACATTTCCAGGCCATTGAAATCAAACGGTCGGGCTGTCTGGACATCAATGGCCGAGCCGATGCCGCCGGACGCCATGGATGGATTGCTGGTTTTGTAGACGTTCACGCCGCGAACCAGTTCGGCCGACAGTGTGTCAAAACTGAATGCCCGGTCCTGGTTCTCGGTCGCCATCTGCCGACCGTTGACCATCACGGTATTAAAGGAGGGACCGAAACCTCGCACGGTGACCGACTGGCCTTCGCCGCCACTGCGGTCGATTGAAACGCCGGTAATCCGCTGCAGGGATTCGGCCACGTTGGTGTCGGGAAATTTACCCATGTCCTCGGCGGAAATAGCGTCAACCACGCCGGAAGAATCCCGCTTGATGTCCATGGAACGTTCGAGCGAGCCGCGAATCCCGGTTACAACCACTTCTTCAAAATTGCCGTCGGCGGCGTCCTGGGCAATGGCTTGAGCGCCTGCCAACGAAGACATGGCCACGATGATAGCGCTGGATAACTTATTCTTTTGTAGCATTGAATCTTTCCCCTTAGAGTCGTCATCGGTGCGGATAAAGAGCTTGCCGCTGCCGCTTACGGAGAGATTCAGTCCAGTGCCTTCAATCAGATGGAGCGCCGCTTCCACAATGGTGTAGTGACCTTGTAGCGGCTGGGTTTTGATATTCACCACCTGCTCGAACGGGACAATAACAGTCATATTTGACTGTTGTGCAAACTCCGTGAGCGATACGTCTGCTCTGCTTTCAGAGATGTTGAATTGTGCGGTTTCCCCCAGACGCGACGCATCCCCAGACGCATGAACTGCGCATGTGATCAGCTGGGTCAGCAGCACGGTCGGTGTTATTTTCAATTCAACGTTCTCCCCAACGGATCAGCTCCGTTGTATTACAGTGACGAACGGGTTGGTGTTTTCCGCTACAGGGTTCTGTATTTGTATCCGGTTGCGTGTTTGTTCAAAAGGGAGTAAAAGACGCTAAGGTCTTGTCTGCCGCCAGGAGTGGCGCATAATCCCTTGACGAGTATATAGTCTCATTTGCGGGTCCGCGAATGGGCCTTGGTGGTACTATAAAATAAGATGAGTGACTTTTCCCGTCGGATTCTGCCTGTGTTCAATTGGCCCGCTTTAATGGTCATAAAAACCATAAGGAATGGCTTGGTTGACCGCTCCCGAGTGGCGCTGCTGGTGCTTCTGTTTGCCGCTGGCGCAACGGCATCGGAACGCCAGTCAATAGTGCTTGCCCCCGGTTTGACGCTTCAGCCCCCCAGCGCTCTGTCGCTTGAGTCCGTCAGGAGTGATGCTGCGGACGATGCGCCGGTGTTGGTCGGGTATATCGAGGGGGCGCCGGGGTATTTTCTGGCGGCCGACAGAGTCACCGGTAAACAGCGTGTCTCGGTGCTCTGGGAAAAACTGGAAATGGAAATGCGCGGCCGCGCAGATGCGCGTTCAATCGAGGTGGAGGACCGGGGCATTTTCCTGACCCAGAGCGAGGCGAAAGTCTGGTATCGCGTTTATCGGTACCGGCTGGATGGGGTCAAACTGCGGCCGGTGTACTATTTGCTTCGGCAGGATGATCAGAGTTATTGGCTGACACTGACTACGGCGGATGGCGTAGATCTGGAAGTGGTCAAGCCTATCGTCGATGTGATTCTGAAGCGCATCATCATCAGTGGTAAGACGGGCCGCGACTGAGCCCGCGCAGTAAAGGCCCGGCGTAACCGGGCCTCGAATGTATTACTGACAGCGATAGATGGAGAATGTCTGGCGACCATCCTCAGGCTCGCCCTTGGGCACGATGGTGTCGCCACCCAGACGAATGGCTTCGTTCTTGCCCATGTTCAGCAGCTCGGTCGCCACTTTCTCTTCGCTGCGGCTGATTGGCCCGATGCTGTCGGCGACGCTGACGTTGGTGTCGCTCAGCTTCTCGCAGCCGCGCACGTTGGCCTCTTTGCCGACGACGATGTCTTCGGCTTGCTCATCCACTTTCACCCAGGTACAGGCGCTGGCCAGGCTGGCCATCAGGATCAACAGAGATAATTTTTTCATGGAGGTGTCCTCTAGCAAAGGGTAAGTGTCCGTTTGGTGCCGGTGAGACCACGTGGTGGCGGGTTGGGTTCCGGCGTTGTAGGGCATCTTATACCAAAGCCGGCGGTGGCGTCACAAGCGACTGGGCCGCAACCCTGAGGGTTGGCGGCCCGGAGCCCGGAGAGTGGAGAGGTTCAGTGTGCCGGCTGTCGCCAAGCCATCAGGCCCAGTGCCAGGGCGGCGAGCAGCAGGCCGGCGTTGATGCCCGGCGCCGCACCGGCGAAAGCATCGGCGCCGAAGCGCAGGGCGTGGCCCAGCGCGAGCAGCACCAGGCCGGCGCTGGTCAGCCCCAGCAGCCAACGCTTGGTGGGGGGATGCCGGTCGCGCCATTGCGCGAGGATCATGGCGGCCAGGATCACGCCCCAGAAAATCCACTTGGAGGGCCACTGGAGCAGCACCTGGGTGATGGCGCTGACGACAAACGCCAAGGGCGTACCCCAGACAATGCCGGTCCAGAGGTTGTTCAGGGCATCCCGGTGTTTGCGTTTTGCCAGCCAGATATTGATGCCGCTGACCGACACCACAGTCAGCGCCAGACCGAGCGCCACCCAGAGCAGTTTCACGCCCAGGCCGCCAAAGTGCCCAAAGTGGATGCGATAGACCGAGAATATCGCCTGCCGCCCGGGTTCTCCGTCGCTAAAGCCCACCTTGTTAAGGAAGTTGCCCGCGCCGTCGTAGTAAAACTGCTCGGCATAGATGAGTCGATCCGGGTAGTGAGTGCCCACCAACAGGTGCTCCTCGTCGGTATCCGGGTGCTCAACGGTGACGTAGATGGGGCGGGTGCCTTCCGGGGCGCGCTCCATGCTGTCCTGCAGGACGCGAGCTATGCCCAGAGGGCCCTCGCGCTCAGGCAGGTTCTCCGGGTGCCCACCGTACACCGTCTCAATCACCGCATCGGTATCACCGTCGTAAAAGGCTTCGGCCGCCGCCCAACTGAGCATGCTGGCGAGACCGTAAAAGGCGCCGGTCACGGCAATCATGATGTAAAAGGGCAGCCCCCAGACGCTCAGGCGGTTGTGCAGGTCGGTCTGCTCCAGGCGCGCGTTGCCCTTGCGTCGGAAGTGAAAGGCATCCTTGAACAGTCGCGGGTGGGCCAATACGCCGGAAACAATCAGCGCCAGCAGCATGGCGCCCAGCGTGCTCACCAGCACCATGCCCCAACTGCTCGGCAAGTGCAGGTACAGATGCAGGTCGGTCAGTATGTGAGTCCAGGGGTGTGCGGCGGGCTCCCCCAGGGTGCCGTCGGCATTGAGCACCCGGGCGCTGTGGTCGGACATCAACACCGTGCGGGGCATGCCGGGGCGGGGCAGCAGGACGTAGGCGTGCTCGGTGGGCTCCTGGCCCTCCATGAAACGCTGGTAGGCGCTCTGGATGGCCTCGGGGTTTACCTCGGTGTATTCCGACACCGTCGGTGTCTCCCAGCGCTCGAACTCCGGATAGAGTACGGCCAGCGTGCCGGACAGGCACACCCAATACATCAGCGCGCCGATGGCGATGCCCATCCAGCTGTGGCTGGCCAGGGAGTTTTTTACCAGTTGGGGAGATAGTCTGAAGGCCATAGGAGAGCGTCGTTATAGAAGAAAGAGGTAGCCGGCGCTAATCACGCCGGTCGCGATCAACGCCAGGGTCGGGCGCCAGAGTCGGGTGTCGGCCAGCACCCAGTAGCTGGCCAGACCCCAGAACACCGGCATCATCAACACCCCGGTCACCAGGCGGTTGACCGCTTCCCAGGGCAGCAGATCGGTGACCGTAAAGCTGAGCAGGGCACTGACAAGACCCGCTAGAGGCACACTGATCACCAGTTTGAGCACCTGCACACCCAGTAACGTGATCCGGGGCCAATTCAGAGTCCGCTGTTCCAGTTTGGTGTCCCGCGCGGGCTGTCGGTCCGGGCTGACCCAGCCGATCCAGAGCCAGGCGAGCAGGGCCGGGACGGTCAGGGCGAAGCACACGGCAAACTCCACCGGCTGGGCCCAGAGCCAGGCAATCAGTGACAGCATCAGCAGTATCCAGCCCAGACGGCGCCAGTGCGTCGGCTTGGGCAGGGGCAAACGCCAGCTGCGGTAAAGGCTCAGTACACCGGCAAAGCCGGTGGCGGTGGCCAGGGTTCCCAGTATCCAGCTCATGGTTTAAAACTCGACCGAGGCGGACAGAACCAGGCTGCGCGGCTCGGACAGCACCAGGTAGTTCGAGCCCGGGAAGCCGCCGACGGAGGCCCAATAGTTTTCATCCGACAGATTGTTCACTCGGGCTCGCAGGGTCAGGCCCCGTCCGTCCCACTCGGTCTGATAGCGGGCGCCCAGGTCCCAGCGGGTCCAGGCGGAGGCACTCACGGTGTTATCGGCATTGGCGTACTGATCATCGGTGTGAATGATCCGGGTATCCAGGGTCAGGCCGGGCAGGACGGTCAGGTCCCACTCCAGGTTCAGGTTGAGTTGGAATTCGGGTACTCCCACCGCCTGCTTGCCGTCGTAGAGGCCGCCCTGGGTCTGAGTCTGTTCACTGTCCAGGAAGGTCAGGCCACCCAGCACACGCATTGTGTCCAGCGGCTGGCCGAAAGCGCTCAGCTCCAGCCCTCGGTTGCGCTGCTCGCCGTTAACGGAAAACCGGTTGTTCTCCACATAGCCGCTGGGCAGCGCGGTATCAAACAGGCTGATGCTGCCGCCGTAGGTGTCGGCGTCGTATTTGAGCCCCACTTCGATCTGCTCGGCCTGGTAGGGCTCGAAGACTTCGCCGGCATTGTCGACCGGCTCACCGCCACTGGTGGCCGGGGCCACCTCGCCGGGCATCAGGCCCTCGATGTAGTTGCCGTACAGGGACACCTGGTCGCTGGGCTGATAGACCACGCCGGCGACCGGGGAGAGACGACCTTCGTCGTACTCCGAGGTCAGATTGCCGCTGGTGTAATCATAGCTTCGGGTGTGAATATCCTGATAGCGGGCGCCCAGCGTGACCAGCAGGGTGTCGCCAAGCAGCCCCAGCATATCGGCCAACGCGACACTCTGATTGTCCACCCGCTCGGTCACACCGGGGGCGGACAGATCACCGCCGACAAAGAAGTCGGGGGCGGGAGGGGCAACCGGTTCGGGGTTGTACAGGTTGCCGGAAAAGCCGGCAAAGTCTGAGAACGCATAAGCGTTTCGGGACTCGGAGGAGAAGTCCGTTGCCGACCCCACCAGTCGGTGGCTGACCGTGCCGGTCTGGAATTCACTTTTCACGCCGATTTCGGCGGAGCGCACAGAATCCTCCCGCACGTTATCAAACCGGTAGGTACTGGTGTTCCCTTCAGCGTCGCTGTTGGGGTTGGCCAGAATGTTGTCTTCCTCCCCCTCTCGGAGCCCGGCGGCGGCCCAGCCGGTGATGTGGTCGGTCAGGTCATACTCGGCCCGCACCACACCAAACAGTTGTTGTTCGTCGGTGTAGGTCCAGGGCTGGGCGAAATTGCGGTCCGAGTCCGGTGCCTCGGGCAGCTCGCCGGTGGGGGTCACACTGGGGCGGGGCGCATCAATGCGGTGATCCTGAAAACCCAGGTCGGCGGACAGGCGCAGGCGATCGCCCCGATAATCGGTACCGATGGCGGCGAGGGTCAGTTCCCGCTCCTGGTTCTCCACAGCGGTCTCGCCGTCCCGACGAACCAGGTTGGCGCGCACGCCGGTTTCCTGCTCAGCCCCGAAGCGTTCGCCGAAATCCAGAGCGGCGTAGCCCTGGCTCTGGCCCTCAAGGCCGAGCGTTACCCGGCGCACACCGTCCTCCGGCGCCCGCTTGGGTACCAGATTCACCGAGCCGCCGATGCCACTGCCACCGGGCGCCGCACCACTTAGGAAGGTGTTGGCACCGCGAAAGACTTCCACCCGCTCCAACAACTCCGAGGCGACGTACTGCCGGGGCAGTATGCCGTATAGACCGTTGTAGGTCATATCGTCGGAGAACACCGGAAAGCCGCGAATCACATACAGCTCCTGGAAGTTGCCAAAGCCTTTGGCCACCCGGACCACCGGGTCATTCTGGAGCACGTCCGCCACGCTGCTGGTCTGCTGGTCCAGCATCAGCTCGGCGGTGTAGTTGGTACTGGTGAACGGTGCATCCATCATGTCCAGGTTGCCGAACACGCCCACCCGGCCGCCGCGGGCCACCTGACCACCGGCATAGGCTTCGGGCAGCAGCACCTGGGAGCCGTCGGCGGTAATGACCATCTCTTCAATCCGCTCGGTCGACCCGGTCTGCGCCAGTGACGGCGAACACAGCGCACTGGCTGAAATCAGCAGGGAGAGCGATTTGAGGTTAAACAGGGACGACGAAGGATTGCGCATAGCGGGTTCGGTTCCGGAGAGTCATTGAGCAAGAGGTGTTGAATAAGGCGCATGATAACGAGATAGTTTCTCATTTACAATAAGATTTGTTTCCAGTGCTGGGTTGCTTTGTCATCAAGGCGGAGACTGCTGCCCAAAAAGCCCGACGGGTCCATGTAAATTAGTGTTAAAGCGCCTGTCGGAGTCGTCTGGTGTGCGGTGTCTGGGCGTAAAATCGAGGGCTTACCCGACGATCCCCCAACGAGCATGCACCTGATGAATAAACTCTTGGCGATGACCCTGTTGATTCTGTCTCTGTTTCCGGCCGGCGTGGCACACAGCCAGTCCGGTGATCCGGGGGTCGTCGTCCAGACCGTGGTTCAGAAACCGATCCGCAACCGCATCGAGGCGCTGGGTACGCTGCGCGGCAATGAATCCATCCACCTGACCTCCAATGTCACCAAAACGGTCACCCGCCTGAACTTTGAAGACGGTGAGCGGGTAGAAAAGGGCCGGGTGCTGGTGGAAATGACCAGTGCGGAGGAGATTGCCCTGCTCGAGGAGGCGCGCACCAACGCCGAGGACGCGGAGCGGCAGTGGCGCCGGGTGCGTTCGCTGGTGGATCAGGGGGCGGCGTCGCAATCCATGTTGGACGAGCGGCAGCGCGAATATCATTCGGCCCAGGCCCGCTACAACGCCCTTGAGGCGCGACTGGAAGACCTCCGGTTGCGTGCGCCCTTCGACGGGGTGGTGGGGCTGCGCAATATCAGCGTCGGTGCTCTGGTCACCCCGGGAGATCTGATTACCACGCTGGTGGACGATCGTCAGATGAAGCTGGATTTCACCCTGCCGGCGGTACACCTGCAAGCGGTGGAGCCGGGGCTGGAGATTCGCGCACGCAGTCGGGCCCTGGGTAACCAGCTGTTTGAAGGTGTGGTATCCAGTATCGACAATCAGGTGGATCCGGTCTCGCGGTCCTTTATGGTGCGGGCGGTGCTACCCAACGATGACGGGCAGCTCAAGCCCGGGTTGTTGATGACGGTGGAGCTGTTCACCCGCGAGCGCGAAGCGGTCATGGTGTCGGAAGCGGCGTTGATGTCCGAAGGTGGCGGCCACTATGTGTTCGTGATCGTGAACCCGGACAGTGAGCCGGTGGCGGAGCAGCGCCCCGTCAAAATTGGGCAACGGTTTTTTGGGCGAGTGGAAATTCTGGAAGGCCTGTCGGCGGGAGAAAAAGTGGTGACCCACGGGTTACAGAAAGTGCGCGCCGACCAGCCGGTGGTCATTACCGCCGAAGACAGTGGCAGCGACCCCTTACCCGAATTGCTCAATCAATCCCAATAACCGAGGAGACACGCCATGTTGTTGTCCGATGTCTCCATCAAGCGGCCGGTGTTTGCCTCGGTCATCTCCCTGATCCTGATCGCCCTGGGCCTGCTGGCCTACGATCGATTGACGTTGCGTGAATACCCGGATATCGATCCGCCTGTGGTGTCCATTCGCACCAACTACCCGGGCGCTGCGGCGGCGGTGGTGGAAACCCGTGTGACCCGACTGCTCGAAGACCGGGTGGCGGGAGTCGAGGGCATGGAGTACATCGAGTCCTCAAGCGAAAACGGCCGTTCGGATATCACCATCCGCTTTAATGTCGACCGGGACATTGATGCCGCCGCCAACGATGTGCGTGACCGGATTTCCCGCGCCCTGAACAATCTGCCCACCGAGGCCGATCCGCCGGAAGTACAGAAGGTCAGTTCCGACGAAGACGTGATTGTCTGGTTCAATCTGGCCGGCGAGGGGCGCACCGTGCCGGAGTTGTCGGATTATGCCGAACGTTACCTCTTGGACCGCTTCTCGGTCATAGACGGAGTGGCCCGCGTTCGTATCGGCGGGCAGCAGCGCTACGCCATGCGCATCTGGCTGGACCGTCAGGAAATGGCCGCTCGCGGTCTGACGGTAGCCGATGTGGAAAACCGCCTGCGCGCAGAAAACGTCGAGTTGCCCGCGGGCAGTATCGAATCGGATCAGCGGCATTTCACGGTACGAATGGCCCGGCTCTATCGGGAGGCCAGTGATTTCGATCAACTGGTACTGGCCGAGGGCAGCGATGGGTATCTGGTGCGCCTGAAAGATATCGCGCGAGTGGAAAAGGGCACCGAGGAAGACCGCAATATTTTCCGCGGTAACGGCATTCCGATGGTGGGCATCGGCATCGTCAAACAGTCCACCGCCAACACCGTGGATGTGGCCCGCGCGGCACGGGAGGAGGTCGAACGCCTCAATGAAACCCTGCCCGAGGGCATGCGCCTGGAGCAGAGTTTCGACAGCTCGGTGTTTGTCGGTCAGGCGATCAAGGAAGTGTATTACACTCTGGCGTTTGCGATCGCCATGGTGATTCTGGTGATTTACCTGTTTCTCGGCAGCGCCCGGGCCATGTTGATCCCGGCGGTGACCGTACCGGTATCGGTGATCGCCACCTTTACCGTGCTGGCGGTACTCGGCTTTTCCATCAACCTACTGACGTTGCTGGCACTGGTACTGGCCATCGGTCTGGTGGTGGACGATGCGATTGTGGTGCTGGAGAACATCGTTCGCCACATTGAGGAAAAAGGCAAACCGCCGTTGCTCGCCGCCTATCGTGGCACGCGGGAGGTGGGTTTTGCGGTGGTCACCACCACCCTGGTACTGATTTCGGTGTTTGTGCCCATCGCTTTTCTGACCGGCGATGTGGGGCGGCTGTTTTCCGAGTTTGCCCTCACCATGGCAGCGGCCGTGGGTTTCTCTTCGCTGGTGGCCCTGACGCTCTCGGCCATGCTCGCCTCCAAGCTGATCAAGAAAAAAGAAAACACCTCCTGGCTGGTGACCAAACTCGATCAGGGCATTATCTGTTTGCGTCACTATTATGGCAAAGCCCTGCACCAATGCCTGCGCCACGCGCGTATTGTGGCGGTGGTGTTTGTCGGGTTGCTGGCGGGCACCTGGTGGGTGTCGCAACAGCTGCCCCAGGAGTACGCACCGCGGGAAGACCGGGGGGCCTTTTTTGTCATTGTCGATGGTCCGGAAGGGGCGAGCTACTCCTATATGGTGGAGTACATGGACGAGATCGAAAAACGCCTGATGAAATACGTCGACCAGGGGGAGATGGCCCGTCTGCTGGTCCGTGCGCCCCGGGCCTGGGGGGCACTGGAGCGGTTTAACAGCGGCATTGTGATTGCGACCCTGACCGACTGGTCCGAGCGGCGCAGCGGTTTTGACATCATGGATGATGTGCGTGCGGATCTGGCCGACTTGCCGGGCGTGACGGCCTTTCCGGTGATGCGTCAGGGCTTTGGTTCGTCCACCCAGAAGCCGCTGCAGTTTGTGATCGGTGGTGGCTCCTATGAGGAGTTGGCCGAATGGCGGGATATCCTGCTGGAAAAAATCGAAGCGGATAATCCGGGGTTGACGGGCATTGACTGGGATTACAAGGAAACCCGTCCGCAGGTCGAGGTGATTGTCGATCAGGACCGCGCCGCCGACCTGGGTGTGAGTGTGGCCAACGTCGGGCGCACGCTGGAAACCATGATGGGCTCGCGTCGGGTCACCACCTTCATTGAAGACGGCGAAGAATACGAGGTGATGCTCGAAGGTGAGCGAAGTGAACAGCGCACACTGGACAGCCTGGAGAATATTTTTGTGCGTTCCGAACGCAGTGGCGAGCTGGTGCCCCTGGCGAGTCTGGTAGAGCTGCGGGAGTTTGCCGACGCCGCTACGCTGCGACGCTATAACCGGATTCGAGCCATCACCATTGAAGCCAACCTGACCGATGGCCTCACCCTGGGGAATGCCCTGACGCATATGGAAGGCCTGGTGGCGGAGCACCTGCCGGAGAATGCGGTGATCGACTACAAGGGCCAGTCCCGCGATTACAAACTGGCCGGCGGCTCGGTGGCCTTTATTTTCATGATCGGGATTCTGATCACCTTCCTGGTGCTGGCTGCACAGTTCGAGAGTTATATTCACCCCTTCGTAATCATGCTGACGGTGCCACTGGCCATGCTCGGGGGGCTGTTGGGGTTATACCTTACCGGCAACTCGCTCAACCTTTACTCCCAGATTGGTCTGGTCATGTTGGTGGGGCTCGCGGCCAAAAACGGCATTCTGATTGTGGAGTTTGCCAACCAGTTGCGGGACCGGGGGATCGCCTTTGACGAGGCCTTGGAGCAGGCCTCCCTGGCCCGTCTGCGGCCCATCCTGATGACCGGCATCACCACAGCGGTGGGTGCCGTGCCCCTGGTGATGTCCTCGGGCGCCGGCTCGGAAACCCGGGCGGTGATCGGGGTGGTGGTGATTTCCGGGGTCCTGGCGGCCACGCTGTTTACCCTGTTTATCGTGCCCACGGCCTACAGTCTGCTGGCCCGCCATACCGGTTCGCCCAACGATGTGAAACGCGAGCTGGAACGGGTGGCGGATGAGTACGATCGCAAACAGCAGAAGCATCCCTCCTGATGAACTGAGGTGCCAGGGATGGCACGCTTTTCCACTTTTTTGCCGGGCCGGCCATCCAGACCGATCGCCAGTGCGTATATAGAAGCACTCTCAATAACGCACAAATGGAGCCTTCTCCCATGACCGATCTCGTTCAGGTGGTTTACATCAGCCGGGCCACGTTCAAAGCCATGCCCGCCTCCGGCGGTGTGGAGCCGCACGTGGCGCGCATTCTGCAACAGTCCCGCACCAACAACCCCCGCCTGGGGCTCGGCGGTGTGCTTTATTATGGGGAGGGGTGTTTCTTTCAGTGTCTGGAAGGTGAGCGCGAAGTGGTGGATAAAATGCTCGCCAAGCTGAAAGGCGATGATCGCCACAAGGACTTCAAGGTCGTGCTCCAGCGCAATATCACCGAGCGGCAGTTTACCGACTGGTCCATGAAGTACATTCCCACCAATGCCGCGGTGAAAGGGTTATTGGCACGGGCAGGGTATGACCGGTTTGATCCCTACCAGTTCGACCAGAAAACCATTGAAGACCTGCTGACCACCTTCCGCGAACTGCGCGCTCAGGCCGATCGGGCCATTCCCAGTCACGCCGCCCAGCCCGAGGTGCGGGCCAACGAGTCGGGTGCCATGCCCTATGTGGTGGCTGGCGTGGTGGTGTTGGCGTGTGCCGTAGCGGTGGGCTGGTTCGTGTTATAGCGAGTTACCACATCAGGTCGTCGGGGATCACGTAGTCCTTGTAGGGATCGTCCTCGTCGACCGCTTCTTGGGTTTTCTGATTTGCGACCACAATATAGTTCGGGTCGCGCTCGGCGATCTTGTCGGATACCACTTTCGGAATCAGTTCGTAGTTCTCCCCGGCGCGGACCACAATGAGTTGGCCGCGGATGATCTGTTGTTGCACCCGAGGGCTGACCAGCAGCTTTTTGATCTTGGTGCCGTCGGTAAAGTTGTACTCCACTTCCCCGTCACCGCTGCCGCGCTTGGCCTGTTTGTGGGTCTGAATCAACTGGCGGATTTGCGCTTCAATGGCTTTTTTCTCGGCGGCGGCCTGGCGTTCGCGGTTCAGTGCCCGATCCCGTTCGGCCTTCTCTTCGCGAGCCGCCTGCGCCGACTGTCGGATTTCCGCGTGGGGGTCCTCACCGGTATGGCGGGCCTGCTTTTTCTGTTTACGCTGCTCTTTCTTAACCTGCTTGGCCTTCTTGTCGTCCACCAGTCCGGCTTTCTGCAGTTGATCCTGTAGGGAGGGCATAATCGTTACCGTATGGGTTGTGCTCGTTGGCGGTCATTATGCCAGCTTGGCGCCCATCGAGAAACGACGGGCGCCTTAGTGGCGGAGTACACTAGACTTTAAGCGCCGCCAACTGCTGTCCCAGGCTCTGGGTGTCTTTCTGTAGGTGCCGCGCGGAGTTACGCAGCTCGCCGCTGGTGCGGGTGCTCTCGTCCGCAACGCGGGAGATGTTGGTGATGTTCTGATCGATCTCCTGAGCCACCTGGGACTGCTCCTGAGCGGCGGTGGCGATCAGGGTGCTCATTTCCTGAATCCGGTCGATGGCTTCCACCACGTGCTCCAGCGCCTGGTTGGCCTCGCTGATCTGCTCGGCACTGGCGTGGGCCTTTTCGGTACTCGAGGCCATGGAGGTCACCGCCCGGTTGGATTGCTTCTGCAGGCGCTCAATGATTTCCTGAATGTCCGCCGTGGACTGCTGGGTGCGCTGGGCCAGGGTGCGCACCTCGTCCGCCACCACGGCAAAGCCGCGCCCCTGTTCCCCCGCCCGGGCCGCTTCAATGGCGGCGTTCAGGGCCAGCAGGTTGGTCTGCTCGGCTATGCCGGTAATCACGGTCAGTACCTTGCCGATTTCCTGACTGTTGCGGTCCAACTCCTGCATGATGCCGACGGTGTCGCTCATGGTGGTGTTCAGTTCATCAAAGGTCCGGTGAGTGTTGCGCACCACGCCGTGGGTGCGGCCAACCTCCCGGTTGGCATCATCGGCTTGAGCGGCGGCGTCGCTGGCATGGCTGGCCACTTCCCCGACACTGGCGGACATCTCGTTCATCGCCGAGGCGGCCTGCTCCAACTCACGACTCTGGCTCTGGCTGCTCTGCTCGGTGTTCGCCGCGGCCTGCTCGAGGGTCTCCATCTGGGTGACGATGGTCCCAGAGAGCTGTTGAATCCCCCGGGTCAGGTCGCCCACCCGCTGGATCACCGTGTTGTAGGCGGAAAACATCTGGCCCACTTCATTGTCGCTGGCTTCTTCGATTATAGGGCTGGCGAAGTCACCTGCGCTCATCTTGTTCAAGTGTTTACGCAGTAAGGTCACTTGTTGCACAAGCCAGGTCAGTCCCAACTGATGAGTAATCAGCGCGACGACCACGATACCTGTATTCAGGAGCGGAATCAGGCTGGAAGGGTTCGATCGATAGCTGAGGACTGCGGAAGTCATCGCCAGCGCAATGATCACCAGAAAGGACACCGCGAACTGAGCGTTGATGGATTTGAAGCCTAGAGCACGCATCAGTGCGTTCAGTGCAAAGGCAAGCTGGTTGCGCATGGGTAAGAGACCACCGTCAGAGAAAGGAGAATGTCGTGAGTGCGGCCGAGGCGGGCTCGACATCAAAGGCTATCGGCACAGAGGGGGCATTATTGAGGGAAATCGGCTCGGGATAAACCCGGGCCGCGGCGTTATCGGCGCCGGTTTTGACGCAGGTCAAACCTCAGGCGGAATGAATTATGCGCCAGCTTCCAGTCGCACCGGAACGGACTTGAACGCCGGAGTCTGACTGCGGGGATCCTGCTCGGTGCCGATCAGAATGTTCGCCTCCGGGTAGTAGGCGAGCAGGGAGCCAGCGGGCAGGTTGAACGGGTAGACCGTCAGGTTTTCCATCACCCCGTGAGCCGAACGCAAAGTGGCTTTGTCGCCGGCTTTCAGGCTCAGGTGTTCCCGGTCTTCCGGCCCCACCAACACACACCAGCGGTGCTCGGTGCCCCGGTAACTGTCGGACTCTTCGTAAATGATGGAGTTGAACTGCCCCTCACTGCGGATACTGGCCAGGGTAAAAGGAAAATCCGGCTCTCGGGCGACCGGCAGAGAGTGCACCTGAAAACGGGCCTTTCCGTTGGGGGTGTTGAAGGTTGGCGATGTCAGCAGGCGACCGCCAATGGTGAATTCCTGATGGCTGGTGCCGATATCGGCCAGCGCCTCCATGCCGGGCACCGTTGCGGCTATGGCGGAACGCACCCGGTCGTGTTCCCGAAGGGCCCCGAAATCAAAAGGCCCGGCGGGCAGTAAGCGCTTACCCAGTTCCGCCAGAATGGCCACCTCCGAGCGCACATTGGTCAGGCGGCGAATACCGCCATCGCTCAGCCGTACATAGTTGAACATGGATTCCTGGGTGGTGCTCTGGGGCTCTTCGTCCCGGGCGGTCACTGGCAGAATCAGAGCTTCGCTGTGCTCCATGCCGTGAATGTGCCCCTGGTTCAGGGTGGTGGTCAGATACAGCTTGAAACCCACCCGGTCCAGCGCCCGCTGGGCAAAGGTCGAATCCGGTGTCGCGGCGTAGAGGTTGCCGCCCATCAGCAGGGCCGCGTCCATGTCCCCGGCGTCGGCGGCGCGCAGGCAGGCGAGGGTGTCCAGCCCCTGAGTGCGTGGAAGTTCCAGATCAAAATGTGATTCCAGCGCCGCCAGCACATCCTCGGAGAGCACCGGTTTTACACCGATGGTGCCGATGCCCTGCACGTTGCTGTGGCCCCGCAAAGGCAGCAGGCCCGCCGACGGTTTGCCCAGCATGCCGCGCAACAGCGCCAGATTGGCGATGGCCTCGACATTGTCCACCCCATTGCGGTGGTGGGTGATGCCCATGCCCCAGGCAAACACCGCGTGCTCGGCCCGGGCGTAGTCGGTGGCCAGGGCTTCGATATCGGTTTGGCTGAGGCCACAGGCGGACGTCAGCGACGCCCAGTCCGTCTGTTCCAGATCCGTACGGTAGGCATCGAAGCCTTCGGTGTGGGCTTCAATAAAAGTGGTATCCAGCGCATGTTGCTCGAGCAGGGCTTTGCCCACGGCTTTAAGCAGAGCGAGGTCCGAGCCAATGTTTGGCTGCACATAGCGGGAGGCGATCCAGGTGCCGCCACTCAACATGGAGCGGGCACTTTTGGGTACGGCAAAGCGCACCAGCCCCGGCTCCCTGGCCGGGTTGATCACAATCACCTGGCCACCGCGTTCGCGGCAGTGCTGCAGCTGGTGCACAAAGCGGGGGTGATTGGAGGCCGGGTTAGCGCCAATCACAAAAATCAGGTCCGCGCCGCCCAGGTCTTCCAGGCTGATGGTGGCCGTGCCGGTGCCGATCACGTTACCCAAGCCCACGCCCGTGGCCTGGTGGCAATAATAGGAGCAATTGTTGACGTTGTTGGTGCCATACAGTCGGGCCAGCAACTGCAACACAAAGCCCGCCTCGTTGGAGGAGCGGCCGGAGGAGTAGAAAAAACTGCGGTTGGGGTCGGTGGCCGCGAACCGCTCGGCGGCCAATGTCAGGGCCTGATCCCAGTCCATGGGCTGGTAGCGATTACTGCCGGCGGGCTTGTACAGCGGCGTGTTCAACCGCCCGAGGTGTTCCAGCTCATGGGCGGAGAGCTCTTTGAAATCATCCAGCGTATGCTCGAACAGCTCGTCGGGGATGGGTGGCTGGATATCCGAGGACTGGGCCTGAATGCTTTTATTGCACACCGAGGGGAACTCATCCAGCTCGTTGGTCATACCCCCGTGCTGGCCGCCCATGCCCAGCCCGCAGGCCTTACAGGTATTGCGTGCCTTGAGTGCCTTGGTGGAGTTGAGCAGCCCGATCCGGCTCAGGGTGCGCAGCGTATACAGCACCTTCTTGGGGCCACCCCCGACAATGGTGATGGGGTCGGCAGAGGTTTCGGAGGCACGCTCGGACATGGCAGACTCTTGGGTTACGAATGGCAACTGACAGACTATGCCGAACCGGCAAGCGAGGCAATACGTTGATTGACGCTAAACACTATCTGATTCACGGGCGGGTCCAGGGCGTTTCCTATCGCGCCAATACCCAACGCAAAGCCCGGGAGCTGGGTCTCACCGGCTGGGTTCGCAACTTGCCCGATGGCCAGGTCGAAGCGCTGGCTCAGGGGGCTCCCGAAACACTGCAAACCTTCGAAACCTGGCTTTGGCAGGGCCCGGCGCTGGCAGAGGTCACTCGGGTGGAGGTCAGCGAGGCCGAGGGCGAGCCGGCCGGTTCAGATTTCATCGTGCGCGACTGATCCGCTGGATCCATTCTCATGGCCAAAGCCCGTAAAAAGCGCGACCTCCCCACCAAAACCTGCCCGGTCTGTGAGCGGCCTTTCACCTGGCGGAAGAAATGGGAGAAGGATTGGGAAAACGTCAAATACTGCTCCGAGCGCTGCCGCCGAACCGGTACCAGGCTCGACGAATCGCGTAGGCCGGATTAGCGAAGCGTAATCCGACAAGAACCCGCTACGGCAACCCAGTAGGTCGGATTAGTGCGCAGCACGTAATCCGACAGATCCCTCCCGATCACGCTCCAGGCCGCTTAAACCGCTTACGCGCCCGATCAATCTCCGGCCGCATACAACACTCGTGGGCATGATCATTCACCAAACCCATCGACTGCATAAACGCATACACCGTGGTCGGCCCGACAAACTTCCAGCCGCGCTTCTTGAGATCTTTTGATAAAGCGACCGACTCCGGCGAGGTGCTCAGCGTCTGCGGATCCACATCCGGTTTCTCCTGGGGCTCAAAACGCCACACGTAGGCCGCTAATGAGCCCTCCTCGGAAACCAATGTTTTGGCCCGCTGCGCGTTATTGATCACCGCCTCGATCTTGCCCCGATGACGAACAATGCCGGCGTCTTCCAATAAACGCTCAACATCCTTCTCGGTAAAGCGGGCCACCTTGTGAAAATCAAAGTTCTTGAACGCCTTGCGGAAGTTGTCCCGCTTGGCCAGAATCGTGCGCCAGCTCAAACCGGACTGGAAGCTCTCCAGGCACAGCTTCTCAAACAGGTGGCGATCGTCATCCACGGGAAAGCCCCACTCCCGATCGTGATACTCAAAAAACTCCGGTGCCGCCTTGCACCAGAAACAGCGCGGCTGGCCATCGGGGCCGGGTACCGTATTGGTCATCGTCATACTCCTTTATTCTCAAATGCATATTGCAGAGGCAGCTGCCGCCGTATTTCGTCCATGATCGCCATAATGTCTACCGTTTCTGCCACGGGAATCACCGGGCTTTCTCTCAGGCCGGCGCGCAGGCAGCGGGCGGCTTCCCGGACCTGAAATATAAAGCCGTTGTCCGCGTTTTCCGTGCGGATGGTCTCTTCGCGGTCGATGGTTCGATCCTTCAAATACTTGACGGTAAAGGCGTCGCTCTGCTGAAACTCCGGGTAGTCAATATAGCCCTTGTCACCAAAGAACAGCGCTTCCTGACGCATCAACAGATTGAAACTGGTGTTTACCGTGGCAATGCAGCCCGAGGGGAAAACGAACTGGTAGGAGGCGATTTCATCGACGCCGGTGTCGCTGAACCGGGCGGTGGCGTGAATGCTGGCGGGCCGTTCGCCCAGCACGTAGCAGAGCATACTGATCGGGTAGATGCCCATATCCAGCGTGACGCCACCGGCCAGTGCCGGATCAAACAGTCGTCCCCGGTAATGCTCCGGGGCAATGCCACCGAAATTGATCGTGGCGACTTTCACTTCGCCAATGGTGTGGTTCCTGATGGCCTCACGCAGCGCTTTCATACTGGGCAAAAACCGGGTCCAGATAGCCTCCATCAGAAAGCAGCTCTTGTCCTTGGCGGCATCCTTCAGACGACGGGCCTGCTCGGCGTTGACGGTAAAGGGCTTTTCGATTACCAGGTGTTTACCGTGCTCCAGTGCCATGAGCGCATTGTCCGCGTGGAAGTTGTGTGTCGTGGCAATATAGATGACGTCAACATCTTCGCGCTCCACCAGCGACTCATAGGTGTCGGCCTCGATGGCATACTCGCGGGCGAACGCTTCGGCTTTTTCCGGGGATTTGGAGGCGACGGAGATCAGCGCGTTGTCCGCCTCCAACTGAATGGCTTCGGCCATTTTATGAGCGATGACACCCGCACCGATAATACCCCAGCGAATCGTCTTGTCTGACACAATAAGTTCTCCTGTTGATGAGCGCTCTCACGGTAACCCATTGCGGGCTGGATCTGAACCGGGATACCGATTATCGTATGCCCTCAATGTTCACCCATGACAAAGAGATACGATTATGCCTCAAGCAGCCGCACGTCACATCCTGGTCGACAGCGAAGCCACCTGTAATGAATTGAAAGCCAAAATCGAAGCCGGTGAGGATTTTGCCAAACTGGCGCAGGATCACTCCAAGTGCCCCTCGGGCCGCAATGGGGGTGACCTGGGCACCTTTGGTCCGGGCCAAATGGTACCGGAGTTCGACAAGGTGGTTTTCAGCGCGCCGGTCAACGAAGTGCAGGGCCCGGTAAAGACCCAGTTCGGTTACCACCTGCTGGAAGTCACTCAGCGCCAGGACTGAGCCTGATCGAATCGTCAGCGGCACCCATGGGGTGCCGTTCCCCTCGCTATCCCCCTTCTGCCCCCAGTCTAAATCCAGTCTGACCCTTAACTCTGGAGGCAAGCGCCCAGCCCGGCAGTGGAATTTAAGTTGACGGATCATCCAAAACAAAGTACTTTGAAAAACAAAGCATAGATGTAATCAGCGGCTATTGAGAAGTGGGCTTACGCCAGAGCGCTGAGAGATGTTTTTACTCTTTTGGCTAATAAGGAGAGCGTGATGACTGAACGTGCACAAAGCGACCTGGCTTACATTCGGGAGCTGATGAGCGAAACCCGCCGGGCGGCCTGTATCAGTGGCGGCTATTTCATAGTTTGGGGCGTCGTGGTGAGCGCGGGGCTCCTGCTGACCTGGTTACAGGTGGTCGGTGTTCTACCCTATGCACCCTACGCGACCTGGGTGCCCTGCATCACCCTGGGCATGCTCGGGAATGTCATTCTGGTGCGCCGGGATAGGCGCGAACCGGTGCAGACCTACGCGGGACGGCTAATTGGCATGGTCTGGGTAGCGCTGGGTATCACCCAGCTGTTGTTCTTTTTTGTGGGGCTGGGGCAAGGGGCCTTGCCAGGCGCCTACCTTCCTGCCGTATTTGGTGGGCTGATTGCCGTGGGCATCTTTCTTACCGGCATACTGGCGGGGCTTGGCTGGTTGCGAAACATGGCCTTTGGCTGGTGGCTTGGGTCTCTGGCAATGTTTATCTGGCCGGGTGAAACCGCCATTTTATTGATGGGTGTCTTGTTGTTGCTGTTCTACGTGCTGCCCGGCGTACTCTTGATTCGGATGCGTCACCATCGGTTGGACGCGGTGGGAGCCTGAGGTGTCGGATTTTGACCATACCCAGATCGACGATCTGATTCACTCGCGCATTCGCTTGGCGGTCATCGCCGTACTGGCCGGCGTTGATAAAGCAGAGTTCACCTTTATCCGCGACCGGGTCAAAACCACTGACGGTAACTTGAGCACTCATTTACGCAAGCTGGAAGGTCGTCGGTACGTGGCAATTGAAAAACGCTTTGACGGCCGCAAACCGGTCACCGAGGTATCTCTGACCGAGTCCGGCCGAGAGGCGTTTGAGCGCTATTTAGCGCACCTCGAGTCAATGCTTGGGGCAGCGCAAGGCAGGGGCCAAAGCTGAAGGCGGTATCATCGACCGCCCGCGGCCAGAAGGACGTCGCGCAAGTGGTCGAACCCGTTGTCTGGTTCTGCCGGAAGCGTTACAGAGCGGGTGCACCGCGCCGCTCAAGCGCCAGCAACCAGGCTTTGCGTTCAACACCGCCGGCATAGCCGGTCAGCTTGCCGTCTTTACCGATAACCCGGTGGCAGGGCACTACAATGGCAATCGGGTTAGCGCCGTTGGCGGCGCCGACGGCCCGGACGGCCTTGAGTCGCTGGATGAGTTTTGCCTGTTCGGCATAGGACCGGGTCTCGCCGTAGGGAATGGTCAGCAGGGCTTGCCAGCAGGCCCGTTGGAAGTCGGTGCCTGCGGCGGCCAATGGCAGGTCGAACGCCCTGCGCTGACCGGCGAAATAGTCACTCAGTTGTTGGCGGGCGAGTCGGGTCAGGGCGTTGTCTGGCTGGGCGGATGCCGTACCGGCATCGATAAAATCGATGTGGGTGATGGCATCGTCACCGCCGAGAATGCGCACCGTGCCGATCGGTGTGTCCAGCAGGCTTTGGTAACGGGCTGTCATAACAGACTCCACAGATAAACGGTCAGATAACTCTGCCAGGGTGAGGCATCCTCGGGCCGCCATCGGCGGCTTTTTTCCCCCAGCGCTTTTTGCACACCAAGATCGGACCCGAGCCAGACATCACTGTCGCCCAGGCCCCGCATCCGCGCGTAGTTTACCGTCCAGGGGCCGATGCCGTTGAGCGCGAGCCAATTTTCAGGATCTGCCGCCCGCGTTGGCTGAGTGTTGAACAGCTCCGCCAGGTCAAGCAGGGTCTGGCGCCGGCGACCGTGCATCTTCAGGCTACCGAGGTCTTCACTGGCCAGCATGGCCGGGCTTGGAAACAGCCGGTACTCAGTGTGTTGGCCGGGGATCGGCTGCCCAAACTCGGCGACCACCTGGCGGACGAGGTTGCGCGCGGCCGCGACACTGATTTGCTGCCCGAGAATGGCGCGAACGCCGGCTTCAAACGGATCCCATATACCCGGCAGCCGTAAACCCGGCCGCATTGGACCCAGCTGCGCCTGGATCGGCGCCAGGTGAGCATCAATGGTGCTGCTGTCGGCATCCAGGTCCAGCAGTCGACGAATGGTGCGAACCACCGGCAACAGAGCAGTTGGTTGGCTCAGTTCCAGGCTGACCTCGAAGCCAAAGCGCTCGGGCCGGTGCCGGGCGGTAAAACGACCACTGTGCCCGTTGGCCAAGCGAAAGGTCCGGCCGTAGTAGTCATCTCCGCACCACTCCAGGGTATCGATCAGGCGGGTTTTGAGAAAGTCGCGCAGCGCTGGCCAGTCGTAGGGTGGCCGGTAACTGAGCAAGAGGCGGATGCCGGGCTCCGGGTGCTGGCTGTGAGCTTGGCGTCGCAGGGCACTGGGGGTCAGTCGCAGTGCGCTGGCAAAACAGTCATTGAAGCGGCGCACGCTGCCGAAGCCCGAGGCCAGGGCGATTTCAGTAACCGGCAGCCGGGTCTGTTGAAGCAGGCTCTTCGCGAACAGCACCTGTTGATAGAGGCCGTACTGCTTCGGGCTGGTGCCGACGTTTTGCTGAAACAGCCGGCCGAGGTAACGGCTGCTGATGCCGAGCCGGTCGGCGAGGTCAGTCACGCTGCCCGTCAGCAGGGCGCCATCATCAATCAACCGTAGCGCCCGCTCCAGGGTGGTGTCGGTACCTTTCCAGGCCCAGGAGGTCGGGGCGCTATCGGGCCGGCAACGCAGGCAAGGGCGAAACCCGGCGTTGGCGGCGGCAATGGCGCTGTCGAAATAGAGAACGTTCCGCTCTTTCGGCGCCGGAGCCGGGCAAATCGGGCGACAATAAATGCCGGTGGTTTTCACCGCAACGAAAAACCGGCCATCGAAACGATGGTCGCGAGCCAGTCGGGCTTGTCGGTAGTGGCTGTTGGTCACGGTGCCGTCCCCCAGATCAATGAGGACAGTGTACCCCGGAACCGGGGAAAAGCTGGCTGGAAACGGAACTCAATAGGGGGGTTAGCCGACAGGCCAATTGACGCCTGATTCTCTTCGGAATACTGGATTGGTCGGATATACTGGGCGCGCCTGTTCGATAACGACTTTTTATGCTTGAACGTATCGATGAGCATGGAAAGGGATTACTGACAATGGATTACCCAAAGGAGCACGCTGCATGGCAACGGAAAAGGAAAAAGCAATACTGCGCAAGAACCTGGAAAAGTACGAAGGGAAAGTGTCACATATGTACCTGGACTCTAAAGGCTTTGTTACCGTAGGGATCGGACACCTTTTGAGTACAGTGGCGTCGGCTCAGCTTCTAGCCTTCAAAAACAGTAAAAATCTGCCAGCTACTCAAGAAGAAATAAAAGCGGATTACGACAGTGTCAAAAAACAACCCGCCAATCGACTGGCCTCAATGTACAAAAAACATACAAAACTGAGGCTGCCCGACGCTGAAATTGATAAACTGACAAATAAACATATCCAAAGTTTTGAAAGTGAACTGAAAAGAATATACAGTGATTTTGACAGCTTCCCCAGTAAGGCTCGCCTGGCTTTGTTTGACTTGATATTTAATCTCGGAATGACCGAGCTCAATAATAACTGGCCAAACTTCAATGCCGCAGTAAAAGCGAAGGATTGGCAGAAAGCCGCGGACAACTCAAGTCGAAAATCTCCCATATCTGATGCTCGGAATAAATACGTCAAAGACCTCCTGGAAGCGTGTGTGGACGACTCCAAGGAAGCCGCTGGTTCAGGTAATTCAAAGTAATAGGATCACTTCTATGTTTTCTGTCAAAGGCAAAGACATCGCTCCGGCGGTGGTTCTAGCACTTTTTCTATCTTTATTGGTAGGCTGTTCGCGGGGTGGAGCTGAAGAGAAACGCGCATATCCCGTCCTGTGGTACTCTGGTTTCAAGCTGCCGGAGCTCTTGGCTGAACACGTGGATGTTGAGCGAAGAGACCAACTATCCGGGCTGCTAAGCAAGAATTGGTATGCTTCGATTGACGTAACCAAAACTCGCGGTGAAGGAGAAGAAACCTTTTCAAATTGCGAGGAGTACCTTCAAGGTGTCACCCCAGAGACCCGTACTGTGCGTGAGCACGAAATGAACGCCTTTGTTGAGTTGGGTGTCATGTGTCGGGCGACGGAACTTCTAAGGGACGCAGACCGGTCTAGTATCTCCTATATTCCAGAGCCAATTCTAACCGACTCTAGTCCGGACGATTTTCCTTCGGATTTGGCATTTGAAACGTCGAAGACGGAGTCCGAAGAGAGTCGACGCGACCCGGAAGTTAAGTATTGGAGTGATATCAATGAAATTCGAAACGTGGACGTCATTTCTCCACAGGTTGTAGATTTTTATACTACGGGAGGCTTGCAGCGACTGGAGCTGGTCGGTCGTGGGGATTTTGACGGCGATGGAGTCGAGGACGTCCTTATTTCTTCCCGGGATTCCGTGGATGGAGGAAGTTATCAACATCTGAGGCTTTTTGTCCTATCAGTTGACGCAGAGGGAGACTGGCGGACAATAAGGAGCTACCAGTAGATTGATCAGTTGCCCAATGCTGGGTTGAGTTCTCTGCTAGCGTTGGTCACCCACGACCTATTTCACACGGTTGTCACCTACCTGGAATATTGCTGTCATATTCTCCCTTCATTATTTCCCCTTCAAAGATTATTGCGCCAGAAGTGATCTATTTCGTTATAAGGGGGTTTTATGAACGTTCGCCAATTGCCGTTGGCCATCGCCGTTACCGCGCTGTCAGCTGGCAGCACTTCTTTTGTTCAGGCACAGCAGCCTGTGTTGCAAGAGGAGTTGATCGTTACCGGTCAGCGCGAAGCGCGCAACGAAGCCATTGACCTGTACCGCGACTCGGACAGCATTACCAATTTTATCGCCTCCGACGCCATGGGTCAGTTTGTGGACCAGAACGTGGCCGAGTCCCTGCAGCGCCTGCCGGGTGTGTCCATCTCCCGTGACCAGGGCGAAGGTCGCTTTGTAAGCGTGCGCGGTGTGAGTGCGGGGCTGAGTTCGGTGTCCATTAACGGTATGCGCATCGGTACTCCGGAAGACGGCTCCCGCGCGGTGCCGCTGGATGTGATTCCCACCGGCTCCGTTGAGCTGATCGAAATCACCAAGGTGCCCACACCGGATATGCCCGGCGATGCCATTGGCGGTGCGGTGAATGTGAAGTCCGGGTCCGCATTCGACTATGACGGCGACACTTTCCGTTACCGTGCCGAGGGGTCTTACAACGAGCTGAGCGAAAAGACCAGCCCCAAACTGCAGGCCAACTACACCGACGTGGTGAATGCCTTTGGAGGCTCTGAGAATTTCGGTATTTCCCTCGGCGCGAACTTTCTGGACCGCGAGTTCCAGTAAGACAATATTGAAGCCGCCTATTACGAAAACGATGATCTCGGCGAGACTGTCAAGGCCCTGCAGGAAGTCCAGCTGCGTAAGTACTACGTCAACCGCGAGCGTATCGGTGCCAACGTCAACCTGGAATATCGCCCGGATGACACCAGCCGCTACTACATGAATACCGTGTTCAGCCGTTTCAGCGATGCCGAAACCCGTCAGCGTAGCATCTATGTATTTGAAGACGGCACACTGGCCGATTTCGATGGTAACAACGGTACCTTTGAAGACATCGCCGAGGACGGCTTCCGTCGACGCATCCGTTTCCGTACCAAAGAACAGGACACCACGGCGCTGGCGTTGGGTGGCGAACACATCATGGAATCCATGGAGCTGGATTATCAACTGGGTTACTCGGTAACTCGCGAGAAGGTGCCCGATGAAACCGAAGGACGGTTTGAGTACCAGACGCAAGCGCTCGACGGTGAATTTACCATCGGCCAGGGTATTCCTTCCTTCCGTATTCTGAACCAGGGCGCCGAAGATATCAGCCACCTGAATCACGCCGAGTACCTGCTGGATCGCGTGGTACTGGAGCCGAAATTCATCGACGATGACGACCTGAATTTCTCGGCCAACGCTCTGTTCCGTGATGCCTTTGGTCAGCGCAACTTCTCTCTGAAGACCGGTATCGATTTCCGGGCCAAAAGCAAAGATGTCGACGTCAATGAAATCGAGCTGCGCGATGTGCCGGAACTGGGCCTTGAGCCCTACACCATCGGCGCGCCGGACTACCCCTTCGCCAATCTCGGGGAGGGAATCAGTGAATCAATGTTCCTGAGCGATTTCTATGCCGACCGCGATGCATTCCAGATTCGCCCGCAGGATGAGGACGAAGCGCGCGAATTGCAGCAGGCCGAAGATTTTGTCGCCGATGAAGATGTGCTCGCCGGCTACCTGATGGGCACCTGGCAGGCCGATAACTGGCAGTTGATCGCCGGGGCGCGAGTGGAGTACACCGACTACAGCGCCACGGGCAATCAGTTGGAATTTGATGAGAACGGCGATCTGTCGATCACCAGCCGCTCTGTCGAGTCCGATTACTCCAATGTACTGCCGGGACTGCACTACCGCTACAACCTGAGCGACGACATGGTGCTGCGTGCGGCCTGGAGCACCACCATCGCCCGTCCCAGCTTTTCTGATATCTCCCCGCGTTTTTCCATCAACCGGGAAGACCTGGAAATCGATGCCGGCAACCCCGAGCTGGACCCCTACCAGTCCACCAACTTTGACATCATGTTTGACTGGTACCGCGATGGCGGTGTGCTGTCGGCCGGTATTTTCCACAAGGATATCGACGATTACATCGCCGAGTTCACCACCACCAATAACGCCGAGTTTGCCGGTTACGAAGTGACCACACCGGTCAATGGCACCGACGCCTCGGTGACCGGGGTGGAGTTCAACCTGGAAGAGCAACTGGGCGCCTTCCTGGTCGGCGGTAACCTGACTTTCCTGGATACTGAGTTGTCGCTGGAGCAGCGGGACGGGGAAACCTTTGCTCTGCCTGAGTCGGCCGAGCAGTCCGGTAACCTGTATGTCGGTTACGAGATGGGCCGCTTCAGTACGCGCCTGAGTATTTCTCACCGTGATGAGTATCTGAGTGAGGTGGGTGACAGTCAGGCGTTTGATATTTATGTGGCGCCGCACACCCAGGTGGACCTGACGGCGTCGTATCGCCTGGCGGAAGGTCTGGACCTGGTGTTTGAGTTGGTGAATATCAATGACGAACCGTTGGAGTTGTATCAGGGGTCGGAGGGTTACACCTACCAGTTGGAAGAGTACGGTCGGACCGCGTCGTTTGGGGTTAAGGGGAGTTTTTAATCCGGGGGAAAGTGGTCGGGTTGGGTAACGGCGGATGTGGGCTTAATACCGCTGCGCTCGGCCCCTACGCGACCTGCCGTGGTGGATCGGTCCGACGCCTCGGAGGGCAAAGCCCGCATCCGCCGTAAACTCACCCAACGACACCACCAAACAAAAAACGGCACCCTCGGGCGCCGTTTTTTATGCGTGCTTCCCAGGCTATTTCTTAAGCCCCTTCACTCTCCACCGCATTCCGATACCCATCGGCATCCAGAGCATCGTCCAGCTCCGAGGTGTCGGTCGGTTGCACGCGGAAGAACCAACCATCGTCGTAGGGCGAACCATTCACGGTTTCCGGTGAATCTTCCAGCGCGTCATTGATGGCGATCACTTCGCCACTGACCGGCGAGTAAATGTCCGAGGCGGCTTTCACCGATTCCACCACGCCGGCTTCCTCGCCCTTGCTGACGGTGCTGCCCACTTCCGGCAGTTCCACAAACACCACATCACCCAGGCTGTCCTGGGCGTGATCGCTGATGCCGATGGTGACGGTGCCATCTTCTTCCAGCCGAGCCCACTCGTGGCTGGGCAGGTATTTCAGTTCGTTGCGAATCTCGCTCATGGCTCGCTTTCCTGTGGTCAGTTGAATAAAATTTAAATAAGGGCTTTGCCGTTGCGGACAAACGCCGGTTTGGTGACCGACACGGTCACCCACTTGCCGCGCAGTTCCACTTCGCACTGCTCGCCCACCTCGATGGGCACCCGGGCCAGGGCAATGCTGTGGCCCAGGGTCGGGGAGAAACTGCCGCTGGTGATGATGCCTTCGCGCTCACTTCTGGAAACGCGGACACGCTGACCGGCACGCAGTACACCGCGCGCGGTCATACTCAGGCCCACCAGCTTGTCCTGCACACCGGTCGCCTTCTGGTCGGTCAGCGCCTGACGGCCGACAAAGTCCCGCTGCTCCGGTACCCAGGCGATGGTCCAGCCCATATTGGCCACCAGCGGCGAGGTCTGCTCGTCCATCTCGTGACCGTACAGATTCATGCCCGCTTCCAGGCGCAGAGTGTCCCGCGCGCCCAGGCCGCAGGGCGCTACCCCGGCCTCAGCCAGGGCTTTCCATAAGGCTTCCGCCTGCTCGCCAGGCAACACGATTTCCAGTCCGTCTTCACCGGTATAGCCGGTTCGGCCGATAAACCAGTCGTCCGCCTCATAGGCCTGAAAGAGGCTCAGTTGCTCAATGCCTTCGGCGTACTGGGGCAACACTTGAGTCACCCGGGCAATCGCCTCGGGGCCCTGAACCGCAATCATCGCCAGGTGAGGGCGCTCATCGATTTCGACATCGTAATCCTGACCGACCTCGCGCATCCAGGCCAGATCTTTCTCCCGGGTGGCACAGTTCACCACCAGGCGGTAGTGACCCTCGCGCAGAAAGTGCCCCTCCCGATTGTAGACAATCAGGTCATCGACCACGCAACCCTCGTGATTGAGCATACCGCTGTACAGGGCCTTGCCGGGCTTGCCGTCGAGCTTGGCGACATCGTTGGCCAACAGGTACTGCAGGTAGGGTTTGGCGTGGGTGCCGCAGACGTCCACCACGGTCATGTGGGACACATCGAACATGCCGGCGGCCCGCCGCACCTGGTGGTGCTCTTCCATTTGCGAGCCGTAGTTCAGCGGCATGTCCCAGCCGCCAAAATCAACGATTTTCCCACCCATGGCGACATGGGTGTCATACAAAGGGGTGCGGTTGCCCATAGTGTGCTGGTCCAGAACGTGGGATCGGGCGGAAGCCGTAGCTCCCGTAAGACCGGTAAAAGGCCGCTATTTTAGCGGCCCGGGGGCGTTTTAACCAGTGGTGACTCGTTGGCCGGTCAGGGTTTCGGGCCGGAACCGGAGCTGAGGGTGGTGGCGGTGCGCGCTGGCAGCCGACTCTGGCGGATCATCAACATCACGGGCGCGATACTCAGGATTACCAGGGTCAGGGCCGGCAGGGCGGCCCGGCGCCACTGGCCCTCGCCGGTGAGCTCGTAAATGCGCACCGCCAGGGTGTCCCAACCGAAGGGGCGCAACAGTAGGGTGGCGGGCATCTCTTTCATGGTGTCCACCAGAACCAGCAGCGCCGCGGTCAGTAATCCGGGCGTCAGCAGAGGCAGGTACACCCGCAGCAACACCCGCCACTGATTGGCGCCCAGACTGTGGGCGGCCTCCTGGTAACTGGGGCGAATGCGCTCCAGGCTCGACTGCACCGGGCCAAACGCTACCGAGAAAAAGCGGATGGCGTAGGCGAGAATCAGTGCCAGCAGGGTGCCCACCAACAACTGTTGGGTCTCCAGGCCCAGCAATGCCTGGACGCGGTTGATGATTTCCCGGTCAATAAACGCAAAACCGATCATGATACCCACCGCGAGCACCGAGCCGGGCAGGGCGTAGCCCAGACTGGCCAGGCGCACCGCGCCACTGACTTGATGCTTGCCCAGCAGGCGCTGGCCGTAGGCCACCAGCAACGCGAGCAGAGTGGTGGCCAGCGCTGCGACACCGCCGAGAATGAAGGTGTGGCGAATCAGGCTCCAGTAGCGGTTGTCCAGGGCGGCGGCGCCTTCGGCCCAGGTCCACAGGGCCAGTTGGCCAATGGGGATGGCAAAGGCCACCACAAACACCGTAATGCAGTAGCCACTGGCCAGCCAGGCCTGGGCGCCCTTGAGAGGGTAGCGCTGGGTTTCCCGGCGCGGAGTCTGGTGGAAGCGGCTGCGGCCCCGGCCTTTCTGTTCGGCGAATAACGCCAGGGCGACAAACAGCAGAAGTAACGAGGCGAGCTGGGCGGCGGCGGTCAGGTTGAAAAAGCCAAACCAGGACTTGTAGATGGCGGTGGTGAAAGTGTCGTAGTTGAACACCGCCACCGCACCGAAATCCGCCAGAGTTTCCATCAGCGCCAGGGAAATGCCCACCGCAATGGCTGGCCGGGCCATGGGCAGGGCGACCCGCCAGAAGGCGCCCCAGGGGCCTTCGCCAAGCAGCCGGGCAGCGTCGGTCAGGCCGCGGCCCTGAGCGATAAAGGCACTGCGGGCGAGCATGTAGACATAGGGGTAGAGAACGCAGGTCATGATGAACACGACCCCGAGCGGGCCCCGCACCGGCAGGAAGGCGACGTCCGGGCCGAGCCAGGCACGCCAGAGGCTCTGAATCGGTCCGGCGTAATCGGTGATCGCCAGAAACACAAAGGCGACCACATAGGTGGGGACCGCCAGAGGCAGCATCAGCGCCCAATCCAGCCAGCGTCGGCCGGGAAAGTCACAGACCGCCACCAGCCAGGCGAGACTGACGCCCAGCAGGAGCGTCCAGAGCCCGACCCCCACCACCAGAATCAGGGTGTTTTCCAGTAGCCGCCCGAGCTGGGTCTGAATCAGGTGCTGCCAGATATCCGTCTGTGCATCCCCCCAGCTCAGGACGATCACACTCACCGGCATTAGCACCAGTACCGCCATGAACCAGACGGGCAGGTGCCATAGGCGGGCCTGCCAGTAATGGCGGCGGCGTTCGCGCTGAATCACGCTGTGAGTCATGGCTGGATTGGTCAATCGAGGACCCTGAAGCACGGGTTTAAAAACAACAACGGGAGCCGGCCCGGTCAGGCCGACTCCCGATACGACGGTACCTGCGGGTACCGATTACCGATAGCCGGCGCGATCCATCAACTTGATGGCATCGCTTTGCAGGCGACCGGCGGATTCTACATTGACCGAGTCCGCTTTGAAATCGCCCCAGGCGGCGACGAAGTCAGAGGGCTCGACGCTACCGTTGGCGGGGTACTCCTGATTGGCCTCGGCAAATTGCTCCTGGGCTTCCGGGCTGGACAGCCACTCGAGCAGGGCCTGAGCCGCTTCGGGTTGTTTGGCGTGCTTGGTCAGGCCGGCGCCGGAGACGTTGACGTGCACCCCGCGACCGTCCTGGTTGGGCCAGAAGATGGCCAGTTTCACCTCCGGATTCTCTTTCTGAAGGCGGCCGAAGTAATAGGTGTTGACCAGGGTGACATCACACTGACCCGCCAGCACCGCTTCCATGGCCGAGGTGTCGTTGGAGTGCGGAGCGGTGGCCAGGTTGTCCACCCAGCCGGAAACGATCTCTTCCGTCGTCTCTTCTCCCAGGGTGTTGATCATGGTGGCGACCAGAGACTGATTGTATACCTTCTTGGCGGTTCGCAGGCACAGGCGGCCCTGCCATTGATCATCGGCCAGCGCCTCGTAGGTGCTCAGCTCGCTGGGGTCAACCCGCTCGGTGGAGTAGACGATGGTGCGGGCACGCACCGACAGGCCGAACCAGTCGTTGTTGTCCGCCTGCAGATGGTCGGGAATATTGCGTTCCAGCACTTCGGATTCAACCGGCTGGAACAGGCCTTCCTGGGAAGCCTGCCAGAGGTTGCCCGCATCCACGGTCAGCAGCAGGTCCGCCGGGGTATTGCTGCCTTCGGCCTTCAGCCGCTGGATCAGGGCACCGGCGCTGTCGGTAATGAAGCGGACCTTCACACCGGTTTCCTCGGTATAGCGCTCGAAAATCGGCTGGATCAGGTGTTCGGCGCGGGCCGAATACACCGTGACGGTGGGTTTGGCCTCGGTCTGCTCGGCCTGGCCTTGTTCGCCGGAGTCGCTGCAGGCGGCCAGTAACAGGCCGGTGGTTCCAGCCAGCAGGCCGCCAATCAAAGTGCGGGTCAGTTGTTTCATAAAGAAGCCACCTAATGTGCAGAGAATGCTGATATACAAACAGGAAGTGTAACGCTGCCTAAGATGATAAGTATTCTTATTTACAGAAGCAAACGCTTTCTTAACGTTTTTAACCCGCGAAGTGGTCCTTGAGACGTCTACACTTGGGCTGCTTCCGCTTTGGGCTTACACTGAGCCCTTTTCCATCACTATTTCCGCCAAAGTGCGACAGGGGAGTGCCGGGTGAAACTGTTAAGACGTCTGCTCAAGGTTCTGGTAGCGCTGGTGCTGTTGATTGTGATCGCAGCAGTCGCATTGGTGTTTGTGTTCGACCCCAACATGTTCAAACCACGCCTCGAGAGCCTGGCCCAGGAGCAGGGGGTTGCGCTGGAGATCAACGGCAATCTGGGCTGGCAGTTATGGCCCGCCCTGGGGGTGGAGGTCAACGATATCCGGGTCGCCGCGGTGAGCGCGCCGGATGACGCCATTGCGGAGCTCAACCAGGCCAGCCTGCGCCTGGCCATTCGCCCGCTGTTGCAGGGCGAAGTGTCGGTGCACCACATTCTCATTGATGGTGCGGCGCTGGACCTGATAGTGGACGAGCAGGGGCAGGGCAACTGGGAAGCGCTGCTGCCGGAGGAGAGTACTCCGGAGCAGCCCGCGCCGGAACCCGCAACCGCCAGTGAAGCCGAGTCCGGCAAGGCGCTGCAACTGGCTGTGGAGCAGATCACCCTGAGCAATGCCTCACTGCACTATCGCGACCTCGGGACCGGGCAGGACCTCACCCTCTCGCCGCTGAACGTGGGCATTACCGGCTTCAACCTGCAGGGCCAGCCGTTCAATCTCGCCCTGGGCTGGGAAGCGTCCATTGAAGATCCGGCCACGCTCGGCAATGAACCACTGGCGGTGGCGGGAGAACTGGATGGGCGGATCACTCTGGCGCAGGACTTTTCTCATTTGGAGCTGAGCAACGGCCGTTTGCGGGTCGAGTTGGCTCGGGCCGGCGCCTCCGACGATATTCGCCTGACCATCAACGCCCGCGTGGATGAGCTGCTGACCAGTCCGCGTTATCAGAGCGACCTGACCCTGGAGCCGTTCAGCCCGAAGGCGCTGATGGCGGTACTGTCCTTACCAGCGCCAGAACTGGCGGACCCGGAGGCTCTGTCCCGGGTTGCGGTGAGCGCCCGGGTCGAAGGCACTACCGAGCAGGTATCGGTCGATCCGCTGCGCCTGGAATTGGATGAAACCACCATTGAAGGGCGGGCGGCGATCACCGATCTGTCGCAAATGGCTCTGAACGTCGCACTGACGGGCGACCGGATCAATATCGACCATTACCTGCCGCCTCCGTCCGAGGAAGCGGTGGAGGAAGAAACCGGGAGCACCGGAGACGAGCCCCTGATCCCACTTGAGCTGATCCGCTCACTGGATGTCGCCTTTGGTCTGGATTTCGGCGCCCTGACGGTCAAGGACCTGGAAATGCAGGACCTGAGCGTGCGCCTGCTGGCTCGCGACGGCGTGGTCAATCTGGAACGGGCCACGCTCAACGCCTACCAGGGCCGGCTCGATGCCAATGCCCGCCTGGACGGTACCGGTGAAACAGCAGTGGTGGATCTGGTGGCGGACCTGAGCGGGCTGGAACTCGGCCCTCTTCTGACCGCCCTGGAGTTTGATGAAAAGCTGCAACTGACCGGCGCATTGAACGCCGATGTGGCCGCGGATACCCGGGGCCTGACCCTGAATGAACTCACCTCGGCGTTGGATGCGCAGGCCGCCTTCTCCGGCGCTCAAGTGCGGCTCGCGCCGCTGAACGTCGAGCAGAAGTTCTGCGAAATCGTCAACCGGGTGACGCAGGCGCAAGCCGATCCGCAGAAAGCCTGGGCGGATTACACCGAAATGAAAGCCCTGTCCGGCAAAGTTACCATCCAGGATCAGGTGATTCGTCTGGAATACCTGCAGGCCGGAGTGGAGCGCCTGACCCTTGGGGCCCAGGGTAAACTGGACATGAAACAGGCGCTGTACGACTTTACCCTGCCCATGCGCCTGGGCAGTGAGAGCACCAGTGAAGGGGGCTGTCAGGTCACCAGCAATTACTGGCTGGACCGGAGCCTGTCGCTGCTGCGCTGCCGGGGTTCACTGGATGACCTCAACCCACTTGGCGACTGTGGGCTCGACAGCGACGGAGTGCAGTCCCTGATCAAGGACTTCGCCGCCTACAAACTAAAAGAGCAGCACGGCGAGCGCATTGAAGCGGAAAAGGCCCGCGCCCAGCAAAAAGTGGACGAGGAGAAAGCCCGCGCCCGGGAGAAGCTCGATGAGGAAAAACGCGAGCTTGAAGACCGGGTACGCGAGCGTCTGCTGGGTGGCGACGATGAAGAGGCGACCGATGAGTCCGGCGAGTCCGAACCGAGTGCGGAAGAGCGGCTGAAAGATCTGTTCCGCCGCTGATGGTCGCGACGGTGTGTGTGGTACCCGACTGAAGTGAAACGAGCCGTAAATGAGTGATACCCCCTTTGCCCGTGCCGTGCTGCGTTGGTTTGATCGTCACGGGCGCAAGCATCTGCCGTGGCAGCAGAACATCAATGCCTACCGGGTCTGGTTGTCGGAGATCATGCTCCAGCAGACCCAGGTGACCACGGTCATTCCCTATTTCGAACGATTCATGGAGCGCTTTCCCACGGTCGAGGCACTGGCTGAAGCCCCCGTAGATGAAGTGCTGCACCTGTGGACCGGACTGGGCTATTACGCCCGGGCACGCAACCTGCACCGCTGCGCCCAGCAGGTGGTGAGCGAGCATGGCGGTGCCTTCCCCCGCAGTGTCGAGGCGCTGAGCGATCTGCCGGGTATTGGCCGGTCCACCGCCGGCGCCATTGCCAGCATTGCCTATGGTGAACACGCGGCGATTCTCGATGGCAACGTCAAACGGGTGCTGGCCCGTCACTATGCGGTACCGGGTTGGCCGGGCCAGACCGCGGTGCAGAATGCCCTCTGGGAGTACGCCGAGGTCAATACGCCAAAACGTCGGGTGGGGGATTACACCCAGGCCATGATGGATCTGGGGGCGACCCTGTGCACCCGCACCCGCCCGCAGTGCGACCAGTGCCCGGTGAATGACAGCTGCATCGCCCGGGCCCAGGGTAATCCCACCGATTATCCGGGCAAGAAACCGAAAAAAGACAAACCGGTCAAAGCCGTGCAGTTCCTGATGTTGCGCAACCCCGCGGGGGATATACTGTTGCAGCAGCGCCCACCCCAGGGCATCTGGGGTGGCCTCTGGGGGTTCCCGGAGCTGGCGCGGGAGAAAGACGCACAGGTTCATGTGCAGGACCACTATGGCGAAGTCGTCGATCGGGAAATCTGGGACAGCTATCGGCACACCTTCAGCCATTATCACCTGGATATCACCCCGGTGCTGTTGCAGCTGGCGCGGGAGCCGGACAGGGTGGGCGAGCGGGCTCAGACCTGGTATCGGCTCGATCGGCCCGAAGCACTGGGGTTGGCCGCGCCGGTCAAAAAGCTGTTACAGCAATTGGCGGAGCTGGACCCGCGCGCCCTGACCGCGGCGGAATAAATACCACAGGAGATTCAGATGAAAACGATAATAATGACCGCTTTGAGCACCCTGTTTGGGCTGACATCGCTGGCGGCATCGGCAACGGAATTTGAGCCCTTTCAGACCTACACCCGGCCGGCCCTGCCGTTGAACGGGGAGTGGAAAATTATCGTCGACCCCTATGAAAACGGCTATTACAACTATCGCTACGAGCCGTTTGACCAGATGGACAATCCGCCGCGCAGTGCCTATTTTCGTGATGCCAAACCGCGCCACTCCGGCGAACTGATCGAATATGACTTTGACGCCTCCGAGAGCCTGACTGTGCCGGGGGACTGGAATACCCAGAAAGAAAAACTGTATTACTACGAAGGCTCCATCTGGTATCGCAAACTGTTCAATGCGCCCACGACCGAAGGCAAGCAGCGCACGTTCCTGCATTTTTCCGCAGCGAATTATCGCGCCGATGTGTACCTCAATGGCGAAAAGCTCGGGCACCACGTCGGCGGTTTTACCCCGTTCTATTTTGAAACCACCGGCAAGCTGAAGCCCCAGAACAACTCTCTGGTGGTGAAGGTGGATAACAGACGCGAGCGTGACGGTGTGCCCACTCTTAACACCGACTGGTGGAACTATGGCGGCATCACCCGAAGTGTGCGCCTGCTGGTGACTCCCGAAGTGTTCGTGCGGGATTACAAAATTCAGCTCAATGACCACAAAACCGGGGAGCTGTCCGGCTACGCGGTGGTCGATGGTGCCGGCGCCGGTCGGGAAGTGCGCCTGACTCTGCCGCAACTCAACATCGATGTCCGGGCCACCACCAACGCCGAGGGTATTGCGACCTTCAGCGCTCAAGCTGTGGGTGCCCAGCTGTGGTCGCCGGACAGCCCGCGCATGTATCAGGTCATTGTGCGCACGGGCAACGACCGGCTGGATGACGAAGTGGGGCTGCGCACCATTGAAGCCGAGGGCAAACAGTTGCTGTTGAACGGCAAACCGGTTTTCCTGCGGGGTATTTCCCTGCATGAAGAATACGCCGTGGACGGCGGTGGTCGCGTCACCTCCGTGGAAGAAGCCCGCAAGCAGCTGCAGTGGGCGCGCGACCTGAATGCCAACTTTGTGCGCCTGGCACATTACCCGCACAACGAACACATTGTCCGTCTGGCAGACCAACTGGGCGTCATGCTCTGGTCGGAAATTCCGGTGTACTGGACCATCAACTGGGACAGCGAAGAGACCTACCAGAATGCCCAGGCGCAACTGGAAGAAATGATCGGACGGGACAAAAACCGCGCCTCGATCATCATCTGGTCACTGGCCAATGAAACGCCGGTGAGTGAGGCGCGCAATCGGTTCCTGACCCGTCTGGCCGACCGGGCCCGTTCCCTGGACAGTAGCCGCTTGATCAGCGCCGCCATGGAAAAGCACTACGACCCCGAGAATCCCGAGCGTGCCATCGTGGAGGATCCCCTGGCGGAGTTGATGGACATTGTCAGCTTCAATCAATACATCGGCTGGTACGATGGATTACACGAAAAAGCCGAGCGGGTCACTTGGCACATACCCTACGACAAGCCGGTGTTTATCAGCGAGTTCGGAGCCGGTGCCAAGCAGGGCCTGCAGGGCGACTCCAACACCCTCTGGACCGAGGCCTATCAGGCCGAGTTGTACCGCAAAACCCTGGCTATGCTCGACAAGATCGATGGTTTTGTCGGTACCTCACCCTGGATTCTGGCGGATTTCCGCTCGCCGCGTCGTACGCTGCCGGGAGTTCAGGACGACTTCAACCGCAAGGGCCTGCTGTCCGAAACCGGCGTACCCAAGGAGGCCTTTGGCGTGCTCCGCGAATACTATCGTCAGCGCGCTCTGGAGCGGGTCACTGTGGAAAAGGCCGAACAGAGTGAGTAGTATCCCGGCCACATTGAAGGCTTAGGAGGCACGCCGTATGTCCCGCACCGTATTCTGTCGCAAGTACCAACGTGAGCTGGAGGGCCTGGAGCGTCCTCCACTGCCCGGCCCCAAAGGGCAGGACATCTATGACAACATCTCCCGCCAGGCCTGGCAGGAGTGGCTGGCGCATCAGACCATGCTGATCAATGAAAAGCATCTGAATCTGATGGACATGGGTTCGCGCACTTACCTGAGCGAGCAGATGGACAAGTTTCTCTCCGGGGACGATTACGACAAGGCCGAAGGCTACGTCCCACCCAGTGACACCGACGGCGCATCCTGACGGACGCCCCCGATGGCCAGCGCCATTCGCACCCTGTTGATCATCAACCCCGGCAGCCGTCGGGGTTCCGAGGCGACGCTCGATGAAGGGGTCGAGCGCCTGCGCAGCGCCGGATTTGAGGTGGAGCTCTACCTCTCAAAGGGGCCGGAACAAAGCCGCCGGGCGGTGCGCGAGCGCCGCGAGCAACTGGATCTGGTCATCATGGCCGGGGGCGACGGCACCATCAGCTCCATGGCCCAGACCCTGTATGAATGCCAACTGCCGCTGGCGATCCTACCGCTCGGTACCGCCAACGACCTAGCCCGCACCCTGGGGGTGCCTCAGGAGCTGAACGCCGCCTTTGACGTCATTGCCGCCAACCCGCGTCGCCGAATCGATCTGGGCGTGGTCAACGACCAGTATTTTTTCAATGTGGCGAACCTTGGCCTGGGGGTGCAGGTCACAGAAGAGCTGACCGATGAGGTCAAGAAACAGTGGGGCGTGTTCAGTTACCTCAGAGCGTTCTTCGCCGCGCTGCTGCGCCGTCGTCAGTTCCGCGTCCGACTGACCGTCGATGGCCAGCGCCAGAAACTGCGCTCCATCCAACTGGCGGTGGGCAACGGCCGTTACTACGGTGGCGGTAACGTGGTCCGGGATTGCGCCAGCATTGACGATGGCCTGCTGTCGCTGTACAGCGTACGTCCCCTGGGCGTCTGGGAGCTTCTGACGCTGGCGCCGCTGCTGCGCGAAGGCCAGTATGACCTGGACCACCGGGTCGTGACCGCGCGGGGTCAGCGGATCGAGATAGAGACCCGTCCGACCGGTATGTCGATACACGCGGACGGCGAGCCGGTAACCGCCACGCCGGCACAGTTCCACTGTATCCCCGGTGCGCTGGAAGTGGTGGCACCGGAGAACAATGCTTTTGAAACCGACAGGCCAATGCTATGAATCTGCTCAGAACCGATCTGCAAACCGCCCTGCAAAACCTGCACGTTGGGGTACAGGAAAGCGCGGACAACCTGCGCGACCTGGCGGAGTTCATTGACGATGATGACGTGGCGGCCCTGTTTTCAAGCCTGGCCGATGCCCGCGACAGTCTGTCCGACGGCCTGGCCGACGCCATCCGCGACGCCGGCGACCTGCCGGCGGCCCCGAACAGCGAAAAAGAAGCCGGTGAACACCTGATCCACCGCATCAGGGCCCTGTTCTCCGCGGACCAGACCGTCAGCCTGATTCGCCAGTGCCTGGAGGCGGAAGAACACCTGCATCAGGTACTGACCGTCTGCGACGCCCTGAACCCCGAGGCGCCTTATCCCCACTGGCGGGAAAAAGTGAGTGCCCACTTGGACGAAAGCCGTGCTCAACTGGAGCAGTGCCTGAAAAAACATGGCGGTTAGGCATCAGTCCTCAGGAATTTGCCAACCCCTCTTGACTCATTGAGCCTGAAACGGTTTAATACGCGCCTCTTGTCGCCGAGCCCCCGGGGCTGGCAGACCAAGACAAGAAAAGCCCGGATAGCTCAGTCGGTAGAGCAGTGGATTGAAAATCCTCGTGTCGGTGGTTCGATTCCGCCTCCGGGCACCATACAAAAACCCTCGCCTGCAAAGGCGGGGGTTTTTTTATGGTGCCAGGTGGCTGGATGAGAGCCACCGCCTGGTTCGACAAAATTGTCTGGAACAATTTTGGACGCCCGAAGGGCGGGCCGCAGGCCGAGCCCCATGGATGGGGCGAGCATTCCGCCTCCGGGCACCATACTTTGAAAAAACCCCGTTAGCCCCCATGGCTGCGGGGTTTTTTTTATGCCCAGCCATCCAAAAAGTCTTGACGCCGGCTGTAGAACAGATACTATGGGTCCTGCTAGAAAGCTTGTTTTATATTTATGCACAACCATTTCGATTCCTGCCTGTAGCAAGTCGTCCTGTCCGTCATAAGTAATAGCACCATTTCCAGCACAACCGACCCTCGGGTCATCTACACATTTTGATTGATTAAGGTAAGACTATGTCTACAGTTACTGGTACCGTTAAGTGGTTCAACGAAGCAAAAGGTTTTGGTTTTATTGAGCAGGAGTCCGGTCCGGACGTTTTCGCTCACTTCAGCGCCATTCAGGGCACTGGCTTCAAAACCCTGGCCGAAGGCCAGAAAGTAAGCTTCACCGTGACTCAGGGCCAGAAAGGTCCTCAGGCGGAAAACATCCAGCCTATGTAAGCGATTGTCGCTTCGTTAGGTCGCTTGCCCCTCGAGGCAAGCAACGAGAAACGGCGCTCCTCGGGGCGCCGTTTTTTTATGCCCGGTGTTCATGGCTTTGCCGCCGGATTTGCTACACTGCGCCCATTACCGATGCCCGCGTCGGGCGTAAGATCAGGACACCACCATGCTGGAAACCATTGGTATCAACCCCGCCGAACTGGCCGCCTCGGAAACGCTGCTGAAGCTGCTGATCAGCACAGCGTTGCTGATCACCGTGGTGGTGGTAGTGCGGGCGCTGTCCGCCCGCTACATCCGCCGCAACGTCGCCTCCATGGAGTTGCGCCGCCGCTGGCTGGTGCACTCGCGTAACGGCCTGCTGCTGTTCATGCTGCTGGGGTTGATCATCATCTGGGGGGAAGAGCTGCGCACCCTGGCACTGTCGGTGGTGGCCATCGCCGTGGCGTTTGTGGTGGCCACCAAGGAGCTGATTCTGTGTGTGACCGGCTCCATTCTCAAAGCCGGGGCTGGGTCCTTCAACATCGGGGACCGCATTCAGGTGAAGGACTTTCGCGGCGATGTGATCGACCAGAGTCTGCTCGCGACCACCATTCTGGAAGTGGGCCCGGGCAAGTTGACCCACCAGCGCACCGGGCGGATGATCGTGATTCCCAACGCCCTGTTTGTGGCCGAGCCGGTGATCAACGAAAGCTACACCCACGACTATGTGCTGCACGTGTTCACCATCCCCTTCAAGCGCACCGCCAACTGGCAGGCCGCGCAACAGGCGCTGTTGGCCTCGGCCAATGATCACTGTGCGTCCTATCTGGCCGAGGCCAAGCGCTATCTCAAAAGACTGAACGAATATCGCGGCCTGGACGCCCCCTCGGTGGAGCCACGCATTACCCTGCAGATGCCGAGCGCCGAAGAAGTTCACCTGGTGGTGCGCATCCCCGTGCTGACCGACCGGCGTAGCGCGATCGAGCAATCGATTCTGTCGGAGGTGTTCACGCATGCCGAGCTTCTTTCCCAAAAAACAGAGGACTGTCCCGCCAAATGATCCATCATCGGAGGCCGCAGTGCGTTGATCAAAGGTATTCAAGTAGATGCAGGGAGAACTTGGCCGCCTCCCGGGCAGCGATTGGGCCCAAGCGCAAGTAATCGTTGTTGGGCTCTTCCTTGGCCAGGTTGCTGCCGGAGCGGATGATCAGATAGGGCACCCCGAAGGTCTCGCACACATGCCCCAGGGGGGCGGATTCCATCTCCATAATGTCGGCCTTGAACTTCTCCCGCAGTAGTGTGAGCCGACGTTCGGTCACCCCGAACAGATCCGATGAGGTCACCACCCCAAAGCGGACAGTGTTTTTGTAGGTGTCGTTGTTGGCACTGACAGTTTGCGCGGGATAGGTTTCCATCGCCTTCTCTGCCAGTTTCAGAAGATTCCCACTTGGGGTAAATTCATTCTCCACTTCTTTGCCGTCGTCCGGGCTGTTCATGGGGCGGTAGGTCATGCCACTGGATGTCAAGCTACCGTAGTCGTGCTCATAGGTATGGGTGGCCACCACCACATCACCGGTTCTCAAATCCGGGTTCACACGGGCGCCGGTACCGGTCATCAACACCAGACGGGGGCGGAACTCCCGGAGAAAAAGAGTGGTGGTCATGCCAGTGTAGGTTTTACCGATACCGGTGATGGCCACCACTACCGGTTTGCCGTGCAGCGTTCCCTGCCAGTAGGGGATTCCCCACAGGCTTTTCTTTTCCGGGTCCTTCAGGGCATCGGTCAGTACCGGAATTTCCTGAGGGACGGCGCCGAGAATGACGATGGTCTCCGTGGGCTCGTACACCAGATCGGTGTTCGCATGACTGAGAGTTGAAAGCAGCAAAAGGCATAAGACCCCGAAGGTCGCCCGTAAAAGGGATGAGGAAAGTATCATCATAGTGGCTTCTCGTAGTGTGTTGGTAAAAAGCGGGGAGCACTGGATCGTCACGTCGATATGGACCATCAGAGCTCAACTCCGGTGCGTCTTGTGCATGACAGCAATTTCTGTACCCAACCTTAATTTACCTGACTGGATCGTCAAAAAATGGGAATTGATAGCGTCAATGGCCTGGGGAATGAGCAAAAAAGGCGCTCCTTGTGATGTTGCTGCCCACAAACTGTGCGATTTCTGTCGGGCCTGGCGAGCGTTCCGGCGCATTTGCCGAGACGTTTCGCGGCCTTCCGCAATATGTTGTCCAATTGGACAGTATTTTGCATAAGCCATCCTGATCTTTTTCATCCAACAGGAGAGGTAGCTTGTGCAAACATTGATTCTGCGTTCGGGGCTGTTGATGGCCGCGTTATTTATGTCTTTTGCCGCCCAGGCGGCGATTCCGGTAAAAGTGGTAGTGGTCGCCATGTTCGAAAATGGTGAGCTGACGGGAGACGAGCCTGGGGAGTACCAGTTCTGGATTGAACGGCTGAAGCTCGAGAAAGTGGACTTTCCCCTTGGAGCTCACGATCTGCATGTCAACGACGACGGTGTGCTCGCGATCTGCACCGGCGGTGGTGTGACCAACGCCACCGCGTCCATCATGGCGCTGGGTCTGGATGATCGTTTCGATCTGTCCAATGCCTATTGGGTGATTGCGGGTATTGGCGGTGGCGATCCGCTGGATGTATCGCTGGGCACGGGGGTATGGGCCAAACACGTAGTGGATGGCGATCTTCTCTACGAGATTGACGGTCGGGAAATTCCCGACAGTTGGGATTATGGCCTGATTCCACTGGGTGCCAAAGAGCCGAATCAGGAGTCCACCGGTTGGACGGTGGATACCATCTCCTACGATCTGAATTCGTCCCTGGTAGATTGGGCCTATGAATTGACCAAGGACCATCCGGTGGCGGACACGCCTGGGCTGAAAAGCTTTCGCGAACATTATGAAGGCTACCCCAATGCGCAACGACCTCCTTTCGTTACCATAGGCGATACGTTGGGGGCCAGCACCTATTGGCACGGTGAGTTGCTCAACAAGTGGGCCAATGATTGGGTCAAGCTGCATGCGGGTGATGATGCCAATATGGTCACCACCAATATGGAAGACAACGGCACCCTGACCGCGCTGCACCGACTGGCAAAAACCGGCCGCGTGGATACTGATCGGGTGTTGGTACTTCGCACTGTCAGTAACTTCAGTCTGCAGCCGCCGGATAAAACAGCGGCCTGGAGCACCACCGCGCCTTATCCGGATGACAGTCTGCCGGCTTATGAAGCGGCTTTCGGCCTGGGCAATCGCGTCGTGCAGACGCTGTTGAAGGGATGGGGCACCTACGAGGACAAAATTCCGGGAGCGCTTTAGCGCATTCTGACCGGGGTCGCGCGTGCGGCCCCTTCAATCGGTCTTTATCGACGTCAGTCAGGCCGCTTTGTCGCGAAGACGTTGGGCTGCCTGCGTATGCTCGGCAATAATCCGGTCGATATCATTGTCAATCAGCTCGCCAGCCTTCACTTTCCAGCGCCCTCCCACCATGACGAAGTCCGCTCGATGAGCCCCGCACAACAGCAGTGCCGCAACTGGGTCCCCGTGCCCGGAGAAGCGTGGTTTCTCCAGACGAAACAGTGCCAGGTCGGCCTGTTGTCCTTTTGCCAGCGTCCCCAGTTCCGGTCTCTGCAACAGGGCCGCGCCACCGCTGGTCGCCATGGTTAACGCATCCCGGTGACTGCATCCCGCTGCGCCGTAAGTCAGCTTCTGCATCAGCATGGCCTGGCGCGCCTCCTGAATCATGTTGGAGCCGTCGTTCGAAGCCGAGCCGTCTACCCCCAAGCCCAAGCGCACCCCAACGTGGCGCATCTCCTGCGCCCGGCATTGGCCCGAGCCCAGCAGCATGTTAGAGCTGGGGCAGTGGCATACGCCCACCCCGCTGCCCGCCAGACGTTGAATTTCGCCATCGTTGAAGTGAATACCATGGGCGAGCCAGACGCGCTCGTTCAGCCAGCCCACGCTGTCCAGATAGTCCACCGGTCGCTGGTTGAAGCGATTCAGGCAGAACTGGTTCTCGTCTTCGGTTTCCCCAAGGTGCGTATGCAGCAGCACATCTTTCTCGACTGCCAGTTGGGCGCTCTCACGCATCAGATCCGGAGTCACTGAAAACGGCGAGCAAGGCGCCAGAGCAATTCTGCAAAAGGACTCGGGGCGCCGGTCGTGATAGCGGTCAACCAGTCGCCGGCTTTCACTCAGAATGCTTGCCTCGGTTTCCACCAAGAAGTCCGGTGGCAGCCCCCCTGCTGATTCGCCAAGGCTCATGGAACCGCGTGTCAGCGTGACCCGCATGCCGATGCTGTGTGCGGCCGATACCTGAGTATCAATGGCGCGGGGCAATAGCGTGCTGAATACGTAATGATGATCAGCAGCGGTGGTGCAGCCGGACATCAATAGCTCGGCCAATGCCAGTCGGGTTGATGCATAAATGGCATCATCGTCAAGGTTCGTCCACACCGGGTAGAGCGTCTGTAGCCAGTCGAACAGACCTTTGTTCAATGCGGGGGGAAAGGCCCGGGTCAGGGTTTGGTAAAAATGATGGTGGCAGTTGATCAGGCCGGGAAGCAGCACATGGTTTGAGGCATCGAATGTCTGATCATAGGCGGTGGCGGGCTCTCGGCCTTTCGCCACCAGCTCGACGATGTGGTTGTCTCGCACCACCAACCCGTTGTCGGCGTTCTCCCCTGTGCCGGTCCAGCATGCCAGCGGGTGGCGCAGCCATAGAACGCTCATGACTCGGCTTCATCCAACGCGGTTTGCGCCGCCGGCCGCGCGGGGGGCTCAAGGCCGCAGCCGCGCAAGATCAACTGACTCAGAAAATCGGAAATATCGCGGATCATATCCGGTTCGTACTCCGCCCGGTTCATGATGGTGAGTACCTGAGTGTCGAAGTCGGCGTAATGCTGAGTGGAGGACCAGATCAGGAAGATCAACTGCATGGAGTCCACCTTCGCCATGCGCCCCTGCTCGATCCAGGTATCGATGACCGCCGCCTTGCGTCGGACCCATTGACGCATTTCGGTGCGAATGTAGTCTTTTAAATGCGGTGCGCCCTGAACGATTTCCATGGCGAACAGCTTGGATGCGCGAGGGTGCGTGTAGGACAGCTCGACCTTCTTCCGGATGAACTCATCCAGTACCACCGCCGGATCATCCTTTTCGGTAATTTCGTCGAAAAAGTTGTTCCACAGATGGATCAGGTTATCCAACACCGCAATGTACAGGTTGGACTTGCTCTTGAAATAATAATGGACATTGGCCTTCGGAATCTGGGCTCGATCGGCGATGGCCTGGATGCTGGTACCCCGGTAGCCGTGTTGAACAAACTCTTCCTCCGCCGCCTTGATAATATTGGTCAGGTTGCGGTCCCGAATTTTCCCCGCCCTGTACTTGCCGGTCGGGGTTTCGTTGGGGTCGAAGTCCATCGCGTTTTCCAGTGCTTTATTGACCATTGTTATCATGTTCTCCGTTGTAGGGCTCTGATTCCCTGTTGCCTTTATCCGTCGGTGCCTTTTACGTACCATTCCAGCTCAAGCAGATCCTCGTCGCTCAGCTCTTCACCCTCTTTCACCATCAGCTCACCGGCCTGATTGTAGATCGGGCCTTCAAAGACGGCATGCTCGCCATTGATGATCTGCATTTTAACGCTATTGACCTTTTCAACAACCCACTCGGGCACCGCGTCGTTAAACGGCGCCACATCCACGACGCCTTCCTTCAGGCCATGCCAGAGGGCGGTCGGTTCCCAGGTGCCGTCAATTACGGCCTGAATCTTGGAGCGATAAATGCTTTCCCAGTGCATCACCGCCGCGGTCAGGTGGGATTTGGGACCATAGCTGCTCATGTCCGAATTGAAGCCTACGGAGTAGACGCCGCGTGCCTCGGCCGCCTGAATCACCGCCGGCGAGTCGGTATGCATGGTC
>NZ_DFTP01000094.1:50591-53185 GCF_002381585.1 Marinimicrobium sp. UBA4209 | reverse complement strand
CGGCGAGTCGGTATGCATGGTCAGCACATCCACGTTCTGCAGGATCAGGCTGTCCGCCGCTTCACGCTCCTTGGCCGGGTCGTGCCAGGTATTGATCCACACCACTTTAACCGTGGCGTCGGGGTTGGTCACCTGCGCGCCCAGGGTGAAGGCGTTGATGCCACGGATCACTTCGGGAATGGGGAAGGCGGCCACGTACCCGATCTGGTTGGTGTCGCTCATGGCACCGGCAGTCATGCCGGCCAGGTAGCGCGCCTGGTAGGCCCGGGCTTGATAGTTACCGACGTTGCGCGCGGTCTTGTAACCGGTGGCGTGTTCGTACTTCACTTGGGGAAAGCGCCGCGCGACTTTCAAGGTCGGGTTCATGTAGCCGAACGAGGTGGTGAAAATCAGATCGTGGCCACGGGCGGACATGTTGCGGATCACCCGCTCGGAATCGGCCCCTTCGGCGACGCTTTCGACGTAGGTAGTTTCGATTTTGTCTCCGAACTCTTCGGCCACAATTTTTCGCGCCCGGTCGTGCATGTAGGTCCAGCCCGCATCGCCAATGGGACTGACGTAGACAAAACCGACCTTGAGCGGTTCGGCCGCCTGGCTGGCCAGGCTCCAGCCCAACAGGGCGGTGGTGAGAGCCAGTAGGGGTTTGAGTTTCATACGGTTATCCTCGTTAAGGGCAAAGCGAAAGTCGGTTACTGTGGTGGGTGGTACGGCTGCCCCAGGGAGCGGGGGGCGAACAACCCTTTCGCGCCCTTGCGGCTCATCATGAACACCAGCACCACAATGGTGACGGCATAGGGCAGCATCGCCAGCAGATTGGAGGGCACATCGTAGCCGAAGCCCTGCAACAACAGGTGCAGAATGCTGGCAAAACCGAACAGCCAGGCGCCCAGCAGAATGCGCTCGGTGCGCCAGCTGGCGAATACCACCAGAGCCAGGGCGATCCAGCCGCGCCCGGCGGAGATGCCTTCGGCCCACATCGGTGTGTAGGACAATGAGAGGTAAGCGCCGGCCAGCCCCGCCATGGCGCCGCCAAACAGCACCGCCGCGTAACGCACCACCAGAACCTTGTAACCCAGAGCGTGGGCGACCTGTGGGTTTTCGCCCACGGCGCGGATGATCAATCCCAGCCGGGTCGAGCGCATGGTCCAGAACACCAGGGCGAACAGGGCCAGACCCAGATAGACCATCAGATCCTGGCCGAACAGGGCGGGTCCGATGAGGGGGATTTTGTGCAACAGCGGTAGCTCGACCCGGGTCATTCCTTCAATGGACTGACCCACATACTCGGCTCCGAGAAAGGCGCTCAGTCCGGTCCCGAAAATGGTCAACGCCAGACCGGTGGCCACCTGGTTGGAGATCAGCGTCAGTGCGACGAAGGCGAAAATCAGTGAGACCAGAGCGCCCGTCAGAGCCCCGACAATAACCCCCAGCAACAGAGAGTCGGCGCTATAGGCTGCGATAAACGCGCAGGCCGCCCCCACCAGAATCATTCCTTCCTGGCCCAGGTTGAGTACCCCGGAGCGCTCTGAAATCATGGCTCCCAAGGCGACCAACAGCAGCGGCGTACCCGTACGGACGGTGGCAAACAGAATATTTTCAAGCAATGCGAGATCCATAACGGGCCCTCAAGTGGTCGCGACACCGGTTGCTCGTCCGTTGAGAACAAGCCGGTAGTGGATGAGCAGGTCGCAGCCGAGCAGAAAGAACAACAGCATCCCCTGGAACAGGCCGGTGATGGACTTGGGCAGACCGAGATCGATCTGGGCCATTTCGCCCCCGAGGTAGGTCAGCCCCAGCAGCATGCTGGCCAGCACGATGCCCACCGGGTGCATACGCCCCATGAACACCACAATGATGGCGGCGTAGCCATAGCCCAGGGACAGGGTCGGGATCAGTTGCCCCACCGGCCCGTTGGTTTCGGAAATGGCGGCCAGGCCTGCCATGGCGCCACTGAACAACAGCAGAAACCAGATGATGGCGCGACTGTTAAAACCGGCGAAGCGGGCGGCATTGCGGTTTTCTCCCAGCACCTGCAACTGAAAACCCAGTAGCGAACGGGCCAGCAGGACCCAGATCACCACCACCATAAACAGCGCGATAAACAACGCGACGGTGACCCGGTAGTCGAACGACAGCAGTGGCAACAGGGTGTGCTCGGCAAACAGGGCCGACTCCGGAAAGTTGAAACCGGCCGGGTCTTTCAGTGGCCCGTGAACGCCCCAGAGCAATAGATTGACCGCGATGTAGTTGAGCATGATTGTGGTCAGAATTTCATTGGTGTTGAAGTGCGTGAGCAACAGCGCGGCGATGCCGGCCCAGGCCATGCCGGCGAGCACGCCGCTGAGCAGAATGACCGGCAGAACCCAGAAGCCTTCTACTTCGGTCAGTTGCAGGGACACGGCTCCGCCGATCAGGGCGGCGAACACAAACTGCCCCTCCGCGCCGATGTTCCAGATTTTGGCTTTGAAGCAGAGTGTCAGCCCGGTGGCGCACAGCAGCAGGGGCGTGACCTTGACCGCCAGCTCGGACCAACCGTAGGTGTCGCGCAGCGGCTCGATAAAAAAGATCATCAGGCTGGCGACGGGGGCATGGCC
>NZ_DFTP01000094.1:50070-50531 GCF_002381585.1 Marinimicrobium sp. UBA4209 | reverse complement strand
TGGCGACGGGGGCATGGCCCAGCGCCGCGAACAACAATCCCCCGGCGATCACCGTCAGCACCAGGGCCAGCACCGGCGACAGGTAGACCATCGTCTGAGAGGGCTGCAGTCGTTTTTCAATGCGCATGGGCGACCTCCCCCTGTCCGTTCCCGAAGGCACCGGTCATCCACTCGCCCAACTGCTCCAGCGGTACCTCGGCCTTGGGCCGGATCGGCGACAGCCGGCCCCCACAAAGGGCTCCCAGTCGATCCCCCAGCAGATAGAGTTCATCCAGATCCTCGCTGATCACCAGCACCGCGGTGCCGCGATCACGCAGTGCCACCAGTTCTTTGTGAATATGGTTGGCGGCCCCCACGTCCACCCCCCAGGTCGGGTGAAAGCAGATCAACACTTTGGGCTGCTGTTCGATCTCCCGGCCGATAATGAATTTCTGCAGATTGCCGCCGGACAGGCTGGTGGC
>NZ_DFTP01000094.1:38218-49999 GCF_002381585.1 Marinimicrobium sp. UBA4209 | reverse complement strand
CCCGCCATTGACGCGGGCCCGGTGGCTTTCACCCCATAGTCCCGGATGATGTCGGCGGCGCGTTGGCGCACGGCGGGCCAGTTCACAAGTGAGTGGCGAACGCCGTGGTTTACATAGCCGGTCAACAGTTGGTTCTCGGTTAGTGACATTGAAGCCACCGAACCCCGACCGACCCGGTCTGCCGGCACTGTGCCCAGCCCGCGTCGACGCCGAGCGACGACGCTGCAGCCGTCCAGGGGCGCCTCGTCCAGAGTAAGCGTGCCCCGGTCGGGTTTGAGTTCGCCGTTGATCAGGTCCACTAGTTCGTCCTGCCCGTTACCCGCGACGCCGGCCAGACCGAGAATTTCGCCGGCCTTCAAGTCCAGGCTGATATCGTGCAGATGAATGGCGAACTGACTGGTGGGCCTTACCTCTACCTCCTGTAATTTTAGGCGTACTGCCCCGGTATTGCCGGGTGGCAGGTCGTGATCCAGAACCAGCTCATCCCCGAGCATCAGTTTGGCCATATCACCGGCGCTGGTTTCCGATGGAATGCAAGAACCGGTTACTTTGCCCCCACGTAGAATGGTGGCCCGGTCACACAATGCATTCACTTCGTGCAGTTTGTGGGAAATGAACAGAATGCTGCACCCTTTGCGGGCAAGTTGCTTGAGAACATCAATGAGCTGGGCCACCTCCGGAGGGGTGAGCACGGCGGTGGGCTCGTCCAGAATCAGCAACTGAATATCCTGCAGAAGGCAGCGGATGATCTCCACGCGCTGCTGTTCACCCACCGACAGGGTGTGCACTTGCCGGTCCGGATTGATCGCCAGGCCATATTCCTCGCCCACCGCCACAATGCGCTGGCGCAACGCGCTCATGGAACCGTATTCCGCCTGAGTCAGGTACAGCGCGATATTTTCCGTGACGGTCAGAGTGTCGAACAGCGAAAAGTGCTGAAACACCATGCCCATTCCGAGCGCCCGGGCCTGGGCGGGTCCCTCGATCGACACCTCCTTATTGTTCCACAGCACCTGACCGGCATCGGGCTTGACCACGCCATAGATCATCTTCATGAGGGTGCTTTTGCCGGCGCCATTCTCCCCCAGCAGTGCGTGAATTTCACCGGCCGCGACTTTGAGGTTCACCGTGTCGTTGGCAATGCAGCCCGGATAGGCTTTGGTGACACCGATCAGTTCCAATCGTGTTGCTTTCTCTTGAGACATAAACCTGACTGTTTAGACAAAAATGGTTTCAAGGCTAAAGCAAGGAGTATGCCATTGGCTGATTTTGAGGCGATCCGCAGGACATTTAAAAAAAATTGTCTGTCTGGCCAGATTTTTGCTTTGTACCAGTGAGACAGGGTTTGGCGAAAGCGAAAACCCGCCTGAATCAACGTCCACTGGAGGACTTATCGTGCGTTTGGTTGTCAACAAGGTCTCGGTCGACACCGGCCCCCAGGCGCCGGAGATGACACTGCTTCGCTTTCTGCGCGAACAGCGGCGGCTGACCGGTACGAAAGAAGGTTGTGCCTCGGGTGACTGTGGTGCCTGCACCGTCATGCTGTTAGAGCAGGGGCCGCAGGGCCCGGTCAGTCATACTGTGAACAGCTGTATCTGCCCGCTGGGCAGTGTGGCCGACCGGGAAGTGATCACGGTTGAGGGCTTGGCGGTCGAAGGGGCTCTGCACCCGGTGCAGGAGGCCATGGTCGACTGTCACGGCTCCCAGTGCGGCTTCTGCACGCCCGGGTTTGTGATGTCGCTGGCGTCGCTGCACTCGGAACAGGCCACGCTGCTGGCGGGCGATGACCGTGAACAACGCCACCGCATTCTCGATGCAATTTCCGGAAATCTGTGCCGTTGCACCGGTTATCGTCCGATTGTGGAAGCCGGTTCTCAGGCTCTTAAAAAACCTGCCCGATTGGCCAATATTGTGCAGAATGAGGGTGAGAGTGCACCGTTTGCGAGCAGTGAGGCGTTGTCCGACGGGGACTCAGGCTATCATCGTCCCACCTCGGAAGAGGCGCTTCAGCAACGGTTGCTCGACGAACCCCACGCGCGCCTGATCGCCGGCGGGACTGACCTGATGCTGGAGGCCACTCAACTTTACCGCTCGTTTGAAACGCTGATCGACCTCAATGCCATCGAGAGCCTCAAGAAGGTTTTGGTGACCGACGAGCGCATCGCTGTCGGGGCTGCCGTCACCTACACGGAGCTGGAGCGGACCCTCGGAGCCCGTTCCTCGGAGTTGATGCAGATGTTGAGCCGCCTGGGGTCGCGCCAGATTCGCAATCGCGGCACCATCGGCGGCAATATCGGAAATGCTTCCCCCATTGCGGATATGCCGCCCTATCTGTTGGTACTGGAGGCGGAGCTGATCATCCGCAATGGTCGCGGCGATGAGCGACGGGAAAAGCTGACCGATTTTTACCTCGATTACAAAAAGACCACGTTGGCACCGGGAGAGTACCTGGCGCAAGTGGTGTTTGAGCGGGCCGCCTTTGACGAACCGCTCAAGCTGATCAAGCTCAGCAAACGTTACGAGGACGATATCTCTGCGGTCATGGGAGCGTTTCGCTGGCGCGCTGACGGCTCTCTGGTCATTGCCTATGGCGGTATGGCCGCCACACCCAGGCGCGCGCTGGAGACCGAGGCGCTGCTCAACCAATCGAACTGGCAGCGCAAGGGCGAGCTTGATGAGGCGGCGCTTGATCGGGCCTGTGAACAGTTGTCCCACGAATTTACACCCATGACCGACGTGCGTGCTTCGGCGGATTACCGTATGGCCATGGCCGGCAGTCTGTTGCGCAAAGCCTGTCGGGCTCTGGCGGCGGCGCGTGCCGGGAAGGCCGTGGAGCCGGGGGTATTCACTCATGCGTAAGTTGACCGACCGCCGCCCGGAAGACAGTCCCGCCGCGCTCGCCTCGGGCCGGGCCGTGGCTCATGAATCCGCGCGCAAGCACGTGGCCGGCGCTGCCCGTTATATTGATGATCTCCCGGTGCCGGTCGATCTGGCATACGTTGCTATCGGCCAGTCGATTCAAGCGCATGCGCGCATCAAGCGTGTGGATCTGAGCCGCGTCAGAGCTGCCACCGGGGTTCTCGATGTGGTGGTGCAGGCCGACATTCCCGGCAAGATTGACGTGGCGCCGGTGTACGGTGGCGATCCACTGCTTGCGGGCGACGAAGTGGAATATGTGGGCCAGCCCATTTTTGCGGTGGCGGCCACCAGTCAGGAAGCCGCGCTGCGGGCGGTGGCCCTGGCCGAGGTGGAGTACGAGCCCCTTGTCGCCCATCTGACGGTAGAGCAGTCGATCGCTGCGGACAGCTACGTTCTGCCGGAACATCATTTGATGATGGGTGACCCCGACGGCGAACTGATGCGTGCGCCCCACCGGATCGAAGGCGAGATCTACGTGCGCGGCCAGGAGCACTTTTACCTCGAAGGTCAGGTGGGGCAGGCCAGTCTCACCGAGGATGGCGGCATTCATGTCATCAGCTCGACCCAACACCCCTCCGAAATTCAGAAGTTGGTGGCGGAAGTGTTGGCGTTGCCCTTTCATCATGTGGTCGCCGAAGTCCGTCGCATGGGCGGCGGGTTCGGTGGCAAGGAAAGTCAGGCGGGCCCGCTGGCGTGCCTGTGTGCGCTTTTCGCTCACCGCCTGCGTCGGCCGGTGCGTTACCGGATGCCGCGTCGGGACGACATGGTCCAGACCGGCAAGCGCCACGATTTTCTCAACCGCTGGCAGGTCGGCTTTGACGATGACGGACGCATCCAGTCCGCCAAAATGGTGTTGGCTGGCAAGTGCGGTTATTCCCCGGACCTGTCCGAAGGCATTGTCGACCGGGCGATGTTTCATGCCGACAACGCCTACTACCTGAACAGTGCTTCCATCCTCGGGTTGCGTTGCAAAACCCACACGGTTTCCAACACCGCCTTTCGGGGTTTCGGTGGCCCCCAGGGCATGATGGCCATAGAAACCATCGTCGAGGATATCGCCCGGGCCCTGGGCATGGATCCGCTCGATGCGCGCAAGACCAACCTGTATCAGCCGGGACGCGATGAAACGCCTTATGGGCAGACCATCGAACAACATATGCTCGTGGACCTGATGGAGCGGCTGGAGGAAAGTTCAGACTACCGCGTCCGCCGCGAGGCCATCACCGCGTTCAACCGGACCCCCGGTTGTCTGAAAAAAGGCCTGGCATTGACGCCGGTGAAGTTCGGTATTTCCTTTACCGCCAAGCATCTCAACCAGGCCGGTGCTCTCCTGCAGATTTACACTGACGGTACCGTGTTGATCAATCACGGCGGGACCGAAATGGGGCAAGGGTTGTACACCTAAGTTCAGCAAATAGTGGCCAATGCCTTCGGCCTGTCAGTGGAACGCGTGCAGGTCAGTTCGACCCGGACCGACAAGGTGCCCAACACCTCGCCCACGGCGGCCTCATCCGGCACTGACCTGAACGGCATGGCCGCCCGTGATGCCTGCGACCGGATCAAGTCGGATCTTCTCGCATTTGCCGAGAGTCACTATCGGGTTTCTCCGAACACAGTACGTTTTGAAAACAATCGTGTATATCTTGATAAAGACCCCGTGGCGTTTGAGGACTTTATCAAGGCGGCCTACCTAAATCGCGTGCCGCTGTTCTCCACCGGTTACTATCGCACTCCGAAAATTCACTACGATCGGACCACCGCCAAAGGTCAGCCATTTCTGTATTTCGCCAACGGCGCGGCGGTGTCAGAAGTCACCTTGGATACCGATACCGGTGAGTACAAAGTCAACCGGGTGGATATCCTCCACGATGTCGGTCAGTCCATTAACCCTGCCATTGATATCGGGCAGATTGAAGGCGGCTTCATTCAGGGGATGGGTTGGCTCACCACCGAGGAGCTGCTGTGGGATGATGCCGGGCGGGTGATCTCCAACAGCCCGGCCAACTACAAAATTCCCACCGCCTTCGATACCCCGGAAGTGTTCAACGTGGCGCTCTACAACCGGCCCAACATCGAGGAGACCGTCTATCACTCCAAGGCGGTGGGCGAGCCGCCGCTGATGCTGGCGATCTCGGTCTGGGCGGCGCTACGCGATGCCTGCGCCAGCCTGACGGATTACCGCTTCAGCCCGCGACTCGATACCCCGGCAACGCCCGAGCGGGTCTACTGGGCGCTACGTGAATGCGAGGCTTTCAATCGCACCGGCAAGCCGGTCGAGGAGGTGGCCGAATGAATCCGCGTGTGAACTGGCAGGACGCCATTGCGTATTGCGCGCGCCAGGGGCGTGGCTACGTGATTGCCACCGTCATAAGCACCCAGGGCTCCACCCCGCGCGATGGCGGCAGCAAAATGGTGATCGATTCCGAGCGCACCTATGACACCCTGGGCGGTGGCCAGTTGGAATTTCTGATCGTGCAGCAGGCCCGCGAACATCTGGCAAAAAATGAAAGTGGCCAATGGCTCAAACCGTTTCCGTTGGCCGCCGAAGCCGCACAGTGCTGTGGTGGCAATGTCACCGTGCTGCTGGAAAGTTACCCCGCCAGCGACTGGACCTTGGCACTGTTCGGAGCGGGCCATGTCAGCCGGGCGCTGACCACGATTCTGGGCGAGTTGCCCTGCCGGGTGGAAATTATCGACAACCGCCCGGAGCTGATGACCGAGTCGCTACCGGAGAATTGCCACTACCACTATTGTGAATCCCCGGTCAGTCGTATCGACGCCTCGCGGGACGATACCTGGGTGGTGATTTTTACCCATGATCACGCTCTCGACTTTGCCCTCTGTGATCGTTTACTGGCGGATTACCGCTGGGCGTTTACCGGGTTGATCGGGTCCGACACCAAAGCCCTGCGCTTTCGCAAACGGTTGGCACAGGCCGGCCACGACAATGCGATGATCGATCGCCTGGTCAGCCCCGTCGGCCTGCCCGAGGTCAAAGGCAAGCGTCCCATGGAAGTGGCGGTTTCCATTGTCGCGCAACTCCAGAGCCGGTATTACGCCGAGGCGCGCCCGCGTCCAGGGACCTCATGGCGAGAGATCAAGCGCCTGCTCGCCAGCCCCGAAAACCGGAGCGCCGACTCCACGGCCAAGGAACCTTTGAAATGACGCCGACCGATGCGATCGACGAACTGAACCTCTCCCCCATGGAGCAGGCCTTCGAACAGCTATACGGCTGCTGCCACTGTCGCCGCTGGGCCCACGATATGGTCGCCGCCCGACCTTTCGAAAATGTGATGGACGTACTTGCTCACGCCGAGCGTTTTTGGGCGAGCGCTACTGAAACGGAAATTCTGGAGGCCTTTTCCGGTCATGCGCGAATTGGAGATACCGAAAAGCTCCGCTCGCGCTTTGCCGGAAAGGCCAAAGACGAACAGGGTCAAGTACTGCAGACCGACGAATCGGTACTGCATGAGCTGCACCAGTTGAACGTCGATTATGAACAGCGACATGGTTTTATTTTTATCGTCTGCGCCAAGGGCAGAAGTGCGGAAGCGATGCTCCAGACGTTGCGCGAGCGCATCGACAATTCCCGCGCCGAGGAGTTGCGCAACGGCGCCAGCGAGCAAGGACAGATCACCCGCCTGCGGCTTCTTCAGTGGCTTCAACCAACCGAGTAGTGAAAACTATGGCACGAACCCCGATTACTACCCACGTACTCAACCTGGAAACCGGCCGCCCGGCGGCAGGAGTGGAGGTTGGTCTCTACCGCGCCGATGACGCTGAACCCTTGGTGACCGGAACCACCAACAGAGATGGTCGCATCGGTCATTGGTCCAGCGCCTTTTTCATCGAGCCCGGCGTGCATCGCCTGTGCTTTGCGGTGGGAGATTGGTTCGCCTCTCGCGGCGTGGACAGCTTCTACCCCCAGGTGGATATTTACTTCAGCGTCGAGTCGGCAGAGGAGCACTACCACGTGCCGGTGCTTCTAAACCGCTTTGGTTACTCGACCTATCGTGGCAGTTGACGGAGCGGTTTATGACGGCAGTATTTGACACGGCCTATCGCGCCGCCATTGTGCATTTTACCGATGAGCCCGATCCGCACACCGGAGCCGGCCTGGAATATTTTGAAGACGGCGTACTGCTGGTCGACGATCGGGGGCGGGTTGTGACCGTCGACCATGCCAGGGTCCTGCAACGTCAGGGCCTGGATCTGAACCGGTGTCGACACAGCCCCGACTGGTTGCTCATGCCGGGGTTGATCGACAGTCACATTCACTACCCACAGACCGGGGTCATCGCCTCTTACGGCGAGCAGTTGATCGACTGGTTGAATCACTATACGTTTCCCGCAGAGCAGGCGTTTTCCGATGCCGAGTACGCCCGGCTCGAGGCGGAGCGCTTTGTTGACCTGCTGCTCGCCCACGGCACCACCACCGCCATGGTGTACACCACCGTCTACCCGCAGTCCACCGATGCCTTCTTCGAGGTCGCCCGACAGCGGGACCTGTGCATGCTGGCGGGCAAGGTGATGATGGATCGCAATGCCCCGGAAGCGTTGCTCGATACCGCCACCGGGAGCGATCGACAGTGCCGGTCGTTGATTGAACGCTGGCACCACAACGGCCGTTTACATTACGCCCTGACGCCACGTTTTGCGCCGACCAGCACCCCCGAACAGCTGCGTCTGACTGGGGAACTCTACCGGACCTACGATGACCTTTACCTGCAGACTCACCTGTCAGAAAACCTGAATGAGCTCGCATGGGTCAAAACACTTTTCCCCGACGCTCGGGATTATCTGGATGTGTACGATCGCTACGGACTTTTGGGAGAGCGCAGTGTCTTTGGTCACGGCCTGCATCTGAGCGATGTCGAGCTGAAGCGCTTGGCCGATACCGGCTCTTCGGTCGCCTTCTGTCCGACGTCCAACCTGTTTCTCGGTAGTGGTTTACTGAATGCCCGGCGGCTGACCGATGCTAGAGTCGAGATCAGTATCGCCACCGATGTCGGGGGCGGAACCAGTTTTTCAATGCTGAAAACACTTGCGGAAGGTTACAAGGTGCTTCAGCTTCAAGGCCAGAACCTGAATCCGTTACAGGCCTTTTACTGGATCACCCTGGGCAATGCCAGGACACTCAAGCTTGATCACCGCATAGGCAACTTCGCTCCGGGAAAAGACGCCGATTTTATTCTGATCGACCGGTCGTCCACTCCGCTCCAAGCATATCGACAAGCAAGAGCGGGGACGCTGACGGAATCGTTGTTTGCATTGATGATGCTGGGAGACGAGAACAATATCGCGAGCACCTATGTGATGGGGCGGCCACAGTTTCAACGACAGTCAGTCACGGCCCAGCAGGCGACTTACGTATAGAAGGGGAACGGATTTGGACACAGTATTGATTGATTGGCTGAACCTGGCGGTACGTTGGTTTCATGTGGTGGCCGGGATTGCCTGGATCGGAGCCTCGTTTTACTTCATTTGGCTCGATCTGAACTTGCGCGAGCCGCCGACATGGAAAAAAGAAAAAGGCATCAAGGGCGATCTCTGGGCGATACATGGGGGAGGTATTTACGAAATAGGAAAGTATCGGCTGCGACCGGAAGCCATGCCCGAGAAACTGCACTGGTTCAAATGGGAGGCCTACAGTACCTGGTTGAGCGGGACTCTGTTATTGATCCTGCTTTACTACGTTCAGGCCCGTACCTATCTGGTGAGGCCCGACGCTTGGATCGAAACACCGGGAGCCGGGGTGGTGGCGAGCCTGCTGTTTATTGCTCTGGGGCAACTGTGCTATGAAGCGCTGCTGAGGACACCGCTGGTAAAAAAAGGGTGGGGGTTTGCCGTGGCGTTGATGCTTTTGATCACCCTCGCAAGTTGGTTGGCACAACAACTGTTTTCCGGGCGGGCCGCGTACCTTCACGTGGGGGCGATGATCGCCACTTGGATGGCGGGCAATGTGTTCTGGGGCATCATTCCCGCACAAAAATCGTTTGTGGCGGCGGTGAGCGAAGGACGGGAGCCGGATGCGGCCAAAGCCCAATTCGCCAAGCTGCGTTCCACGCACAACAACTACCTTACGCTGCCGGTTATTTTCTGCATGATCAGCAACCATTACCCATTTCTCTACGGCCATCCACAGGCCTGGCTGGTATTGTCCGCCGTGGGTATTCTGCTCGCTTGGGGCCGGCATTACTTCAACCTCAAGCATCAGGGCCACCATCGCCCGGCGGTGCTGCTCTCCAGTGCGGCGGGTCTCGTCGTGGTCGCGGTACTGGCCTCATGGCCCAGTTCCGATTCGTCGGCCGGCGCAGCATCGGAATTGCCTGCGCCGGCGCAAGTGGATGCCTGGGCGACCCGGCACTGTGCCAACTGCCATGGGGTTGACCCGGTGCAGCCCGGCTTTCGGGCGCCGCCAGCCGGGCTGGTCATAGAGTCCTCGATGGATCTGGCAGCGCACAGGGACCTTGCACTGCCGGCAATCCAGTCGAGCTATATGCCTCTGGGTAATATGACCGGACTGACCGATAAGGAGCGAGTCGCCCTGGTCGCTTGGTTGAAGGCGCAGAACTCTCTGGAAAAGGAGGCTCAGTAATGGTGGCTTACATTATTGTCGATATCGATGTGCATAACCCGGAACCCTATCGGGAGTATCTGAAAAAGATTACGCCCACAGTGGCAGCGTGCGGCGGTCGCTATCTGGTGCGTGGGGCGCGGACCAAAGTTTTACATGGCAATTGGCAGCCCGAACGAGTAGTCGTCATGGAGTTTCCCGATTGGGAACGTGCCCAGCACTGGGCCACCTGCGAAGAGTACCAGCCCATCCACCAGTTAAGGCAGGCCAACGCCAGCGTTCGTATGATTCTGGTGGACGGCTCGGTGGAAGCTCAATGCCGGGTGAGTGCTTCGATCAGTACGCTGTGCTGAGGGAATAGTTCGATTAAGCCAGTCCGCTTTCCCAGAGTCATATCAGCAAAATCAAACCCCGGCGATACGGCTTCACTGATCAAACCGTAGCCACTGGTCCCAGACAATAGGCGCGATGCCTTCCAGGTACCACCCTGAACCGTCAACTGCAGGCGCTGCCCCCTGTTCACATTTGGTCCCATTACCACGCGTTCCAGTTTACCGTCCGGGTGGATCAGGAAGTACTCGATCGGGTCGCCGAGGTGAAAGTAATGCACAATGTCCGAGCGGTTAAGGTGGAAATGACCTACTGGTGAGGTATCGGTCAGCAGGTAGTGAATGGACGTCATTAAAAACCGCTCGCCGTAGCGGGTCATGATCGGGTCGCGATCATCGGCCTGAAAGGTGCGACGATAAAACCCTCCCTCCACGTGTTGTTCTAGTCCCAAAGCCCGGATGACCGCTTCAGCGCTCGGTGTGGTCATTGTTGGATCTCCTTGTGCGGTGAGGCCTTGGCAGGCGGTAAGTGCCGAGACGCATAGCCCAATGATAAGAGATCGATAAACCATAGCATCAACTCTCCTGTTCGGTGGCTGGGTGATGCTGGTGCCAGTGACGGGCGATATCCACCCGGCGGCAGCACCAGACATCCTCGTGGTCGAGTGCGTAGCGGACAAAGCGCTCCAGTGCCTGGAACCGACCTGGCCTGCCAATGATGCGACAATGCAGCCCGACACTCATCATTTTCGGTGTCTCGACGCCCTCGGCATAAAGGGTGTCGAAGCTGTCTTTCAGGTATGTATAGAACTGCTCACCACAGTTGAAACCTTGTGGCGCGGCGAAACGCATGTCGTTGTTGTCCAGCGTGTAGGGAATGATCAGGTGTGACGGTTTACCCTCGTCATGATACCAGTAGGGCAGGTCATCGGCGTAAGAGTCGGAATCGTACAGGAAGCCTCCGCGCTCAATGATCAGTGACCGGGTGTTCGGACTGTCCCGTCCGGTATACCAGCCCAAGGGCGGCTCGCCAGTCACCCGAGTATGAGTCTCAATGGCTCTCTCGATTTGCGCCCGCTCCTCTTCGATAGGCATAAACTGGTGGTCGATCCAGCGGTAGCCATGACTGGCAATTTCCCAGCCGGCCGATAGCATGGCTTCCACGGCGGCCGGGTTGCGTTCCAGGGCCATGGCCACTCCATAAACGGTGACGGGTACGCGCCACTCGCTGAATAAGCGGTGCAATCGCCAGAAACCTGTTCGGCTTCCGTACTCGTAAATGGACTCCATGCTCATGTGTCGGTCGGGATAGGCCTTGGCGCCAATGATCTCGGACAGAAAAGTCTCCGAGGCGTCGTCGCCGTGAAGCACGCAGTTTTCTGCTCCCTCTTCGTAGTTGATCACAAACTGCAGGGCCATACGGGCGTTCCCGGGCCAATTGGCCTTGGGGGGACGGTTGGCATAGCCGATCATGTCTCTGGGGTAGGAATCGTTCATTATGGGGCTCACTTGGGCGAAATTATCAAAGCAGAGAGTTGAACTACTCTCATTGCGTGTTCAAAAACTGTGCCATTGGACAGGGTATGATAAACACAGTATATGCAGACAAAGTGCCGTATTTCGGGGCAATACGGGCTGAGAGTGCACCATCAAATTACAAATCTCGACCATATAGACAGGTTATCTTCTGGCGGCGCACAGCAGTAACGCGGCGTTCATGGCGTAATCAGAAAATTGGTATTGCAATTGCTAGCCAAAGGGAGAGAGTAACGAATCCAGCGCCGCACCCGTATGTGCTGCACTTGGAAAGTCCATCACCTAAACGGATCACTGAATGAAAACCACACCGCTTTCCAAGACCTTGATTTTAGCCTGGTTGTCGGCGGCCTTCTGGCTGGTGCTTGGCGCCGCACAGGCCGAAGCCGAGGGAGACTGGTTTGAACGCTTCAAGTCCAA
>NZ_DFTP01000094.1:32660-38187 GCF_002381585.1 Marinimicrobium sp. UBA4209 | reverse complement strand
AGTCCAAAGCTTCAGACCGCGAACTTTATACTTTTTTATATGCCATGCCCAAGGGCGGCGACTTACACAACCATATGAGTGGCTCGGGGCTACCCGAATGGTGGTACGAGCTGGCTTTGGAGCAGAAGGCACACGGGTACGAGTTCTACACCAAGGTCAAAATCAACAACTGCAAGCCTTACGGCCATAATGAGTTCGGACGGCAGCCCTACTTGCTGTTGTTTCACAACATAATGGCCTCGACCTATGAGGATCTCCCCGAGTGCGAGCGCTCTGAATACAAGCTGTTGTCGGAGCTCAACGAAAAGGAAGTTGAAGGTTGGAAGAATAGCTTGGTGCTCAATCACGATCATGAGGGGCGGGAAGAGTTTTTTTCCACCCACTGGCAACGATTTGATGAGTTGCTCAACAGCCCTTACTTGATGATGGAGATCCTCTACCGCAATATGAAGGCGTTCGGACAGGAGGGTTTGATTTACCTCGAAACTATGATGGGAGCCAAGGGCTTTACCGAACCGGACGGGACGCCCATTCCTGCGGATAAGGTGGTGGCCATGTACAAGGAGCGGTTGAATCAGAAGGATGCCCGGGACACCGGTGTTACCGTGCGGTTCCAGGAATCAATCCTGCGTTTTGCGCCCAACGCCGAACAGCAGTTGATCGACGCCTATGAGTTTGTCTCCGAGCATCGGGATCTGTATCTTGCGGTGAACATGGTCGGACGCGAGGACAACGACAAAGGCTACCCTATGCGGTTCAAGGAAACCTTGCGGGACCTGCGTCGGACATACAGCAATGTACGCCTGTCCATTCACGCCGGTGAACTGGATGAGCCTAACCGCCATATTCGAGATACCCTGATGCTGGGTGCGGATCGCATTGGTCACGGTATTCAACTGATCAACGACGAAGAATTGCTTCGTGAGCTACGCCACGGGCCCTACCTGATCGAAATCAACCTAATTTCCAATCTGCTGCTCGAGTATGTAGAGGATTATGCGGATCACCCGTTTCCCGAGTATTTGCGTATCGGCATTCCGGTGGCACTTTCAACCGATGACAGGGGTATGTGGGACTCGAATATTACCGATGAATTCTTCGTCGCGGTAAAGGAGTACAACCTTTCCTGGAGAGAACTGACACAACTAAGTCGAAATTCCCTTGCCTACTCATTTGTCGAAGATGAAGTCAAGCACAAATTACTGGAAACCTTTGATGAACGCATCGAAGACTTCGAGTCGCGCTTCATACAACGCGGGCTGTCATCTATAAAGTCTGTTGAGCCGATCAGCCATGGCTTCATTTGCGACCAGTATCAGCTCTGTTTATCGGATTAACCAGTCTCTCTCCTCACCGTTACAGGTGACGTTCTCTTTGCCGGCGGACCTTGGTCCGACCGGTTTTTTTTATTGTAGATCAAAGAAAGTCACCAATTGGTGCAACTTGGTCCAGAGTGCATCAGCAGTGACCTCCGAACCTCATTCTTGCGTTTCCACAAGGCGAACCTTCTTCTTTCAGATAATCATTTGAATCAAATTTAGATGATCGTAACCAATTGATTTTAAAGAAATATTTTGAATAAATTTAAAATCGTAACCAAATGGACAGGAAATGGCATGGCGCTTGCAAACTTCTTTGCAGCTGTTCAGGCAAATACAAAACAGACTTTGGAGTGCACGTACTATGATCACGAACACCCGCTTTAAATACAAAGAGCTCGCATTGATTATTGCCCTTAGTAGCGGTCTGGCAAGCACCGGCGCTGTCGCTCAAGACGAAGAAACGGACGAAGAGTCCGTGGACCTCGGTACTTACACCACCGAAGGAGCGGTGGAAGATACCATGGGGCTGATGCCTAACGAGCCTGTCGAATCCGTTTTCGGGTTCGGAAAAACCCTGCTCGAAACGCCGCGCGGTGTGACCTCCGTGAGCGCCAGTATGATGGAAAGCTTCAATATTACCGACATAGACGATCTGGTCCTGATCGCACCCGGCTCTTTTACCCAATCCTTTTTTGGGGTCGCGGGTTCTTTGGATGTTCGGGGCACACCGGGTGAGGTATATTTTCGGGGCGTGCGTCGGGTAAATAACCCCGGTAACTACCCCACCCCAATTGGGGCATCGGACCGCATCGATGTGGTACGCGGGCCCGCCAGCCCAATCTATGGTCCTTCCAAAATTGGGGGCTACCTCAACTTCGAGCCCAAATCCGCTCGTGCGGAAACCGGCCAGTACCTGACCGAGCCCACGGGCGAGCTGTCCATCACCCGTGGCAGCTGGGATAAAAATATTCTGACCGCCGAGGTCGGCGGCCCGGCCAGCATTGGCGATAAGCCGATGGGTTACTACATCTATGCGGAAACCGAAAATTCCGGTAGCTACTACGACTACAGCAAGACGGATCAGAACATCCTTCAGGCTTCGTTCAACATGGATATCAGTGCCGATACGCGTTTCGAATTCGGTGGTATGTACCACGAATACGACGGCAACCAGGTCGCGGGCTGGAACCGCTTGACGCAGGACCTGATTGACAACGGTACCTACATTACCGGTACCGCGCAGCCAGTTGATACCGACGGAGACGGCTACAACTCTCCTGATGAATATGACGCCTGGAAAACGACCTTCGTCAACCCTAACAACTTCTTTGTGCCCGCCTCTTCAGCGACGGACGCGGATATGGACCCGGCTTGGGAGCTGGAAAACGCCGGCACAACCCAATTGGAAGGTAATCAGGTCCTTGTGGGGCCCGAAGACTTCCTGAAAACCAACGTTGAAACGCTGTACTTCGACATTATCCACCGGGTCAGTAACAACTTCACGATCACGAACAAGACCTTCTATGAAGGCGTGGATAACGCCAATGAAAACGCCTATGGCTTTAGTGCCACGTTCGATACCTACGCGATCGAAAACCAGACGATTTTCGCGTTTGATGCTCAGCACAGTGACTGGCTGCACGGTAGCTACCAGATATCCCCGAGTATCCGTTATACCGATTTTGAGCATGGCGAGGAATTCGACTACGAATACTTCGACCGGCGTGACTTGAGTCAGCCAATTGCCGGTATGGACCGGATGTTGCTGGCGACCATGACGGACTCCGATTATTCCAGCTACAAGGTGGGTGACTTCACCGATTACGGTCTGGCATTCCTAGCAGATTATGACATTGGTGAAAACCTTGATGTGATGCTCGGCGCTCGTTACGACAGTGTTGAGTTCAATACCGACGTGGTCACCGAAAAAGTTCGCGTTGTGCCGGACGTGACCTCCGCCTCCGAAACCGAAGACGGAGTGTCCTGGACCGCGAGCGTCTCCTACAAGCTGCCGTTTGGCTTGACGCCTTATATGACCGCTTCGGAGCAAGCCACCATCATCATGGGGCAGGGCTCTGAAATCAGCCCAGATCTGGTGACCAGTGGTGATGTGCTGGCGGACTCGGAGCTCAATGAAGTGGGCCTTAAGGGTAGCTTCCTGGATGACCGCCTGTATATCTCCGGGGCCTGGTTTGAGCAAAGCCGTACCAACTACAGCGCTCAGGATCAGGTAAGCAACAGCACCACCGAGAGTGAAGGTTACGAACTGGAGGCGCGCTTCCTGGTGACTGATAACTTCACCATGACGGCGGCGTTCACCCATGTGGAAGTGACCAATCTGACCGCGCTGGAAAGTACCGGTAGTCAGTTCGGTTTCCAAGGGGCGGGCGATCTGACCGGCGTCAGCGACCCGGCTCTGTTCTATGGCTATGTCATGCAGGGCCTCACATTGGTCGGTTCGGAAGAGGAAGCTCGCAAGGCGGGGATTCCGGAGAACACCTACAGCTTGACCGGTGCCTATGAGTTCGCTGATGGCTATCGTTTCACGGCCAGCGCGGTCCACTCCGACTCCACTTACAGCAGCTTTTCGCGTGCTGTGGAACTGCCCTCCTACACATTGCTAAATGCCGGCCTGAGCTATAGCAACGACAGTTGGAGCGTTAGTGCCCAAGTGAAAAACCTGACCGACGAGCGCTACTTTCGGGCCAACTTCCCGGATCTGTTCGGTAGCACCATCGTGTTGCCGGAGTTGCCGCGCCACTACTCCGTCAGTCTGGCTTACAAGTTCTAACGGCGATCGTGAGCTTAAAGGGCCGGTGTTGCCGGCCCCGAATTAGATAGAGGTTAATTATGCGACTTCGTAATTCACTGCTTCTGGCCGCTCTGTCGGTATCGACAGTGCCTGCACTGGCCGTCGATGACAGCATGGCTCGCCAGGAGCAAATGGACCGTGACGGCGCCGCCAGCCAGGAGCGGATTGATCAAATGGACGATCAGGCAAAAAGCGATTTTCAGAAATTTCGTACGGCCTCCCGTCGTCTGGAGAGTCTTAAGATCTACAACCAGCAGATGGATAAGCTGATTCAATCCCAGAACACGGAAATGCAGAGCATCCGCAATCAGATCGAGACCATTGACGATATTGAAACCGGGGCGCTACCGCTCATGCTGGAAATGACCGAAACGCTATCGGAGGTGGTCGCCTCTGATGTCCCTTTCCTTCAGAGCGAACGGGAAGAGCGTGTCGCCAATCTGAGTGAGTTGATTGATAGGGCCGACGTCAGTGCCGGCGAAAAGTATCGGCGTATCCTGGAAGCCTATCAGGTGGAGGTAGAGTATGGCCGAACCATTGAAGCTTATCGGGGCGATCTGGTGATGGATGGTGAAGCGCGCAAAGTGGAGTTTCTGCGTATAGGCCGTGTCGGGCTCTACTACCAAACCATCGACGGCAACCGGGTAGGCCGCTGGAACAGCGAACGTGACAGCTGGGAAGCGCTTGATGCGGGTTATCGTACCGCCATCCGCGACGGCCTTCGGGTCGCCCGCAAACAGGCGCCGCCCGAACTACTAACGCTTCCCATCAACGCGCCGGAGCAGTGAGGAAATCCTATGAAAGCAATGATTCGACCGTTTAAGGGATGGGCGTTTGTAGCACTGGCTGTTATGTTCTCAGCGCCCATTCTGGCTCAGGATTCGCTCGAAGCGCTGTACCAGAAAGTCAGTGCGGATGCCCGTGCCGAGGCGGCCTACAACAGCACCCGGGAGCAGGAGTTTCTGGCCCGCGCCAATGAACGCGAGCAGATGCTCGAAGACGTGAAGGCCCAATTGGCCGCCGAGGAGCGTCGCCGGGAAGAAATGAAAACCGTGTTCGACGAGAACGAGACAGTACTCTCGGACCTGACCGAACAACTCGACCGACGGGTAGGGAATCTCGGAGAACTGTTCGGCGTGTTCCGGCAGGTAGCCGGTGATATGCAGTCCATCTTTTTCGATTCCATCGTCTCGGCGGAATTTCCCGATCGCCTGGACACCATTGAACGGTTGGCGGAAGCCGAGGAGGTGCCGACTATTCCGGAAATGCAGGAACTCTGGTCGGTCATGTTGCAGGAAATTGCCGAGTCAGGAAACGTCAGCCGGTTCGACAGCGACGTGGTTCAGGCCTCGGGTGAAACCTACAGTGCCCCGGTCGTCAGGGTCGGTACCTT
>NZ_DFTP01000094.1:337-32652 GCF_002381585.1 Marinimicrobium sp. UBA4209 | reverse complement strand
CGTCATCACAGACGACACCTACCTCGATTACGAATCCTCCACGCAGGAGCTGGTGGAACTGCCGCGTCAGCCTTCGGGTTCGGTCCGCTCCTCTGCGGAAGATCTGTACTCCGCTGCGGGGGATACCACCGTGCCGTTCGCGCTCGATCCCTCACGCGGTTCTCTGCTCGGTCTGCTGGTGCAATCCCCCAGTCTGGGCGAGCGGGTTCAGCAGGGTAAGGAAGTAGGCTACGCCATCATTGTGGTGGGCATCATTGGCATGCTGATTGTGATCGAGCGCTTGATCAAACTGGCGCGGGTGTCCAAGCGCATGCGTCGTCAGCTCAAAGATATGGAACACGCCGAAAACGACAACCCTCTGGGTCGGATGATGCAGGCCTACTACGAGAACAAGCACCTGAACGATCTCGATGCGCTCAGTAAAAAACTGGAAGAGGTCATCTTCAAGGACCTTGCCGAGCTTCGCCGGGGCCTGTCGATCATCAAAGTGCTTGCCGCCATTGCCCCGCTGATGGGTCTGCTCGGCACGGTCACCGGCATGATCGGTACCTTCCAGGCAATCACCCTGTTCGGCACCGGCGATCCCAAACTGATGGCCGGCGGTATCTCCCAGGCGCTGATTACCACCGTGCTTGGCCTGGTGGTCGCCATTCCGCTGTTGCTCTCCAGCAGCCTGCTCAGCAGCCGCGTGCAGCAGCTGAGCAAGATGATTGGTGAGCAGGCCTCGGGCATGATCGCCGATAAAGCGGTCGACATCGCCAAGACCAAAGCCTAAGCGGAGGCCAAGATGGAAGTCTTATCCAAACTGAGCGACTTCCTGGATGCCGGTGGTGATGTGCTTTGGGTCATTCTGGCCGTCACCGTCTGGCTCTGGTGCCTGATCGTCGAGCGCTACTGGTTCTTTCTGCGCGAATTGCCGGAGAACCGGTCCGGCCAGCTCGACCATTGGCGGGAGGTCCACAGCGGGTCGCGCTGGTTTAACCAGCAAAAGCGCCGCCAGCTGTTCTCCGAGGTGGAGTGCTCGATGTTACGCAACCTGAAGCTGATCACCGCGTTGATTGCCTTGCTGCCCATGCTCGGGTTGCTCGGCACCGTGACCGGCATGATCCAGGTCTTCGATGTGATGGCGTACATGGGTTCAGGAAACCCGCGTGCCATGGCGGACGGCGTCAGTGCCGCCACCATTCCCACCATGGCGGGCATGGTGGTGGCGATTCTCGCCATCCCTTTTGCGACGGAGTTGAACCGTCGCTACCAGCGCGAACGGCGGCGGTTACACACCGCCATGTCGCGCGAAGAATGACAGGCCACCGAGGTTGCTATGAGTGATAACCAGTTTTTCATGAACGAAGACGACGACAACGATATCGACATGACACCCATGCTCGATGTGGTGTTCATCATGCTGATTTTCTTTATCGTCACTTCGACTTTTGTCAAAGAGGCGGGCGTCGATGTCACTCGGCCCCAGGCGGACACCGCCATGCAGGCAGAAGCCAACAGCATTCAGATTGGCATCGACGCCTCCAACCAGGTGTTTATGGACAAGCGTCAGATCGACAAGCGCGCGATCCGCGCTAACGTAGAGCGCGGTCTGGCGGAAAGTCCGGGGGCGGCGGTCATCATTGTTGCCGACCGCGACTCCAATACGGACACCTTGATTCAGGTGATGGACCAGGCCCGGCTTGCCGGAGCCGAATCGGTATCGGTGGCGTCGGAGAATAACTGATGTGGGTGAAATATTCGGTAAGTTTGGGCGCGGCGGCGCTGCTTGGCCTGCTGATCTTTATCGGCATGCAGGTGCTGATCGCCACCGAGGGTCGGTTCGCCGATGGCAGTGGTGATCAGCCCGCTTTGAACTTCGTTCGCATCGATGCGGCAGAGGAAAAGGTGGAAACCAAAGACCGGCGCACTCCCGAGGAACCTCCGGAGCCGGATACGCCACCGGAAACTCCCACGGCCGCGGTGGAAGACAATCAGGTGCAGAACCAGAACGCGCTGTCGATGGACATGCCGAGTATGGATATGCCCTTGCAGACCGGCGGTGGGCCCAATATGGCGGGCCTGTCCGGAAGTGGTGGCACCGGTATGGGGGGCTTTGATTCGGATGTGATTCCCACGGTGAGAATTCCACCGAACTATCCGCAGCGCGCCCGTCAGGCCAAGCTGGAAGGTTACGTCACGATGCACGTACAGATTCGCGCGGACGGAACCGTCTCCAATGTCGAAGTGGTTGAGTCGAACCCTCCGCGCTTGTTTGACCAGGCCGCGGTCCAGGCCATGCAGCGCTGGCGCTTCCGCCCGAAAATGGTGGACGGTGAAGCTCAGCCCCAGCAGGCACGCCAAACGATCGAATTTACGCTGAGAGACTGACCGACATGAGTACTGTTATTGCAAACTGTCTGCGTCGTATTCGCCGACCCCTAACAGTGACGCTTCTTATAGGGTGCAGCGCTCTTGCCGTTGCTCAAGACGACTCCCTGAGTGGCAGCACTTACAACAAGCTGACCGACATTCAGGAGTTGATGGCGGAAGAGAAAACCGAAGAAGCGTTGACAGAACTTTGGGAGCTGCGTGAGGAGGTAGACCCGGACACCATGGACCTGGCCATGGTGCTGCAGATGCTCGGCTACGCTGAGCTTACCCGGGATAACCATTCTGAGGCGCTGGAATTGATGCGCGCGAGCCTGGATATCGGAAAGCTGCCGGAGCAAATGAAGGTGGAGCTTGGCTACATGGTGGCCCAGCTTTACGCCGCGCAGGAGCAATTTGACGAGGCCATCCGTTTTGCTCAGGTGTGGTTCGAAACCCTCGAAGAACCCAAACCGCAACAACTGATGTTCATGGCCAACCTGCTGGCGCAGACCGAGCGCTACGCCGATGCGATTCCGTTCGCTGAGCAGGCGGTCACCATGACTGACGAGCCTCAGGAGAGCTGGTACCAACTGCTGATTGCCGCCAGCTTCCAGTTGGAGGAGTACGACAAAGCCGCCCGCTTTCTGAAGGGCGCCGCTGGCCACTGGCCGGAAAAGTCCCAGTACTGGGAACAGTTGGCCAGTGTCTACCTGATGCTGGAACAGGAAGGAAAGGCGCTGGCCAGCCTGCAGCTCGCCTGGCGCAACGGGGTACTGGAAAAGGAAAGCTCCGTACGCTCACTGGTGCAATTGGCCATTGCCGAAGGCATTCCCGATCGTGCCGGTCGTTTTCTGGAAGCAGCGCTCGAACAGGAGCTGGTCCCGCGCGATGAGACCTTCCTCGGGTTATGGGTCAACGCCTGGAACAGTGCCCGTGAATACGACAAAGCTGTGGCCGCCTTGCAAGCGTTGGCCGAAGCTACGGGCGAGGGTGACCCTTACCTGCGCATTGCCAACATCCGCGTGGAGCAGGCCCGTTGGGCCGACGCCGTCGCGGCGCTGGAAAGCGCGCAACAACGGCCCCTGAAAAAGCCCGGACAGGTCTGGTTGACCTTGGGTATCGCTCTCACTGAACAGGAAAATTTTGAAGCGGGGCTGAACGCTCTGCGCGAGGCACGCGCCTACGATGATACTCGGGAGCAAGCCAACGGCTGGCTTAAATACGCAGAAGGCCTTCGTCGTCAAAGTCGTTGGCAGAGCCGAAACAACAGCTGAGCATACGCTCTAAATATCTGGAGTTACAATCATGTTCCACACATTATTCCGACCGTTTCGCTTCGTCGTTCTCACGTTCTTCGTGTTGGCCGCCGGTATGGCCGGTGCAGCCCAACCCAAGGCCCGCATCGCCATACTGGGTGGCACTTTTTTGAACGACATCATTTTTCATCGCGACGGTCTGATTCAGTCCGAGTTCACGATTGATACCAAGGTGGGGCAGTCACCCACCATCTACTATGCCGAGCACAAGGGCATTCCGTTCTACTACATTCACGCCCACGGTGAGGGCAAGTGGCTGGAAACCTGGGTGGCGTTGTACGACCTGGGTGTCGAGGAAGCAATCGGTGGAGCCACCGCCGGTGCCATCAACCGCAGCATGGAGGTGTACGACTACATTCTGGTGGATGACTTCATCGACCTTAATATCGACCGGCCCATCAGCATTCCCCACGAAGTGTATCGGGACCCGGACGCCATTCCACTGCCTCGCTTTGTACCGGCGGTGGATACTGACATTCGCGACATCCTGCTCGAGGAAACCCGCAAGGCCATTCTGGATAATCCGGACTACCAGGACATCAGCATTCACGACGGCGGCACGGTTCTACAGAGTCGGGGCGGCCGGTTTGAAACCGTAGCGGAAGTGGAAATGATGGCCCGCATGGGCGGTGACATTGTCACCATGAACCTCGCCTCGGAAATGGCCTATTCCCGAATGCTCGGAATCAACTACGCCGCCCTCGGTGTCATTTCCAATCCGGCCGAGGGGCGGGCCGACTGGGACTTTTCCCTGATGGAGGAGCTCTACCCGCGCGTCAATCCGCTGAGCCTCGATATCGTACTGGCCTCGCTGCCCGCCATCGCCAAACTCAAAGGCAAGCCCCGCGTGTCCGACGGTTTGATCAACCACCCCGAAATGACTTCCCAAAAGAAACAGGACTGACTTCATGTTGAAATTGACTAAACTCTCTGTGACCGGTTTGTTGTGCGCGCTACTGCTCGGCGGTTGTGCCCAGCAGGCCACCAAGGCGCCCGAGCCGATCAAAATCAAATTCGTGGTGGTTTCCATGTTTGAAATTGGCGATGTGGAAGGCGACCAGGCGGGTGAGTTCCAGTTGTGGAAAGAGCGCGCCGACCTCGACACCGTTCTGCCGTTCAAGAACTCACCGCACGACATTTACCTGAACGAAGAAACCGGCGTACTCGGCATCATTACCGGCATCGGCACCGCCTATTCCGCCGGTACCGCCATGGCGCTGGGCATGGATCCGCGCTTTGACCTGACCGACGCCTACTGGCTGGTGGCGGGTATCGCCGGGATCGACCCGGAGGATGCCTCCATTGGTTCGGCCGCCTGGGCCGAGTACCTGGTCGATGGCGACCTTGGGCACCAGATCGATATGCGGGAGGTGCCGGAGGATTGGGAGATCGGTATTTTTCCCCGTCATACGCGCAAGCCTTACGACCCGAACAAACCCGAACCCACGTTTGAAATGTTGCAGCTGAATTCCGAGTTGTTCAATTGGGCTTTTGAACTGACCAAAGACGCCGAGCTACCGGATATGGAAGGGCTGGAGGAGACCCGCTCCATGTACACCGACCACCCCAACGCGCAGAAGCCGCCGTTCGTTCTCAAGGGTGACCAACTGGCGGCCATGCGCTTCTGGCACGGTGAAATTCTCAACGACTGGGCCAATAAGTGGGTCGACTACTGGACCGATGGCAAAGGGGAGTTCGTGACCTCCGCCATGGAAGATACCGGGACCTTTCTGTCCCTGAGCCTGTTGGACAATCTGGGCAAAGTGGATAAAGACCGGGTCATGGTACTGCGCACTGGCAGTAACTACACCATGCCGCCTCCGGGCGTGACCGCGGTCGACAATCTGCTGGCGGAAAATGACGGTTACGCCGGGCTGGATGCGGCGCTCGAAAGTGCCTACATCGTCGGCTCTGAAGTGATGGAGGAAATTCTGACCAACTGGGATACTTACCAGGACCGCATTCCTTCGGTGGCTGATCTGCCCTGATGCCTATGGACCTGCGTGCGTATACTTGGCGGCCCGAAAAACGGGTCGTCCCCACCGTTGGCGGCGGTCCTCTGTCGGGGCTGCGGCTGGCGGTCAAGGACCTGTTCCATATCGCCGGTCTGCCCACGGGCGCCGGCAACCCGGACTGGCTCGCCAGCCATCCGCTGCCCACCCGCACCGCACCGGTGGTCGAGCAACTGTTGAACGCCGGCGCCGAACTGGTGGGCAAAACCCTGACCGATGAGTTGGCCTACAGCCTCAATGGTCAGAACATTCATTACGGCACGCCCATGAACCCAAAAGCCAAGAATCGCCTGCCCGGCGGCTCCAGTTCCGGTTCCGCCGTGGTGGTGGCCGCTGGCGAGGCGGACATCGGGCTGGGCACCGACACGGGGGGTTCCATCCGTGTGCCCGCGAGCTACAACGGCCTGTTCGGTCTGAGGCCCACCCACGGCGAGCTGAGTCTGGAGGAGACCGTGCCACTGGCCCCGCGCTTCGACACCGTGGGCTGGATGACGAACACCCTTGCCTTGCTCAGGCGGGTCGGCGAGGTTCTGCTGCCGGAGGATATGCCGAGCCGAACCGCCAGCGGCCCGATCACGCTGGCGGTACTGGTGCCGGAGCAGGGCGATCAACCGCTCTGGCGCGAAGAGCATGATGCCTGGCTTCAGTCCCTCGGCACTTCGGCGGTGATTCTACGGCGAATTGACGTGAACGGGGATTGGCTCAACCACGCCAGCGAGTGTTTCCGAACGCTGCAGGGGCGGGAAATCTGGCGCACCCACGGCCGCTGGATCACCGAGCGCAAACCGGTGTTCGCCCCGGACATACAGGCGCGCCTGCAATGGAGTCGGGGTTTGACCGAGGCCGATGAGCTCGCCGCCGAGCGCGACCGGGCGCCACTGTGCGCCACCATCGCCCGTTGGTTTGAAGGCGTGGAAGCGGTGCTGATGCCCACCACGCCCGGGCCCGCTCCAAGGCTTGACGCCGCCAGTGACCGGATCGCGGTCTATCGCAGCCAATTGATGGGCCTGACGGCTCCGGCGGGGCTGTGCAGTCTGCCGCAGTTGCACCTGCCGGTGCTCTCCCGCGACGGGGCGCCCATGGGCGTCTCGCTGCTGGGCGCGCATCGGCACGACAAAGTGCTGCTCGAACTGGCACACACCCTGACGGAGAACCACTCATGACTGAAGTGGCGTTCAGCGCTCCCCACCGCGAGGCGGCGAACATCGGCCTGAAAGTGCTGGAAGAGGGCGGCAACGCGGTGGATGCCATGATCGCGGGGGCCGCCGCCATCAGTGTGCTCTACCCCCATATGAACAGCCTGGCCGGTGACGGCTTCTGGCTGATTCACGAACCGGGCCACGCCCCCCGGGCCATCGACGCCTGCGGTACCGCCGCGGAGCGGGCCAGCATTGGTTACTACCGGGAACAGGGGCTGGAGGCCATACCTCCGCGCGGGGCTCCGTCGACCCTGACCATGGCCGGTACCCTGGCCGGCTGGCAGCGGGCCCGGGAGCTGATCGGCGAAACCCGTCACCTGAAGCCGCTGAAAGAGCTACTGGCGCCGGCCGCCACTCTGGCGCGTGAGGGGGTTCCGGTCACCGAGTCTCTGGCCGCCGCCAGCCGCAAGGTGTCGACCGAACTTCAGGCGGAAACCGAATACCAGTGGCTCTTTACCCGAAAGGGAGCGCCGCTCAAGGTGGGTGATACGCTGCGCAACCCGGAGCTGGGGGATTTTCTCGACCGCCTCGCCCGCCAGGGACTGAAAAGCTTTTATCGGGGCGAGATCGCCGGGGAGCTCGCGGCCGCGCTGGAAGCGGCGGGCAGCCCGTTGCGCCTGTCGGATTTCGAGAACTACCACGCCAAGCTGGTGAGGCCGCTGTCGGTCACCACCCGCTTCGGCGAATGTTACAACCTGCCGGCGCCCACCCAGGGGCTGGCCTCGCTGATCATCCTGGCGCTCTATGACCGGCTCTATCGGGACGACTGGTCCGAAGCGCAGAAAATTCATACCCTGGTGGAAGCCACCAAGCAGGCGTTCTTGATCCGGGACCGGGAAATTGCCGACCCCCGCTACATGCGTCAACTCGGCCAGTTGTGGCTGGCGGACCAGACGCTGGACGAGTTGGCGGGGCGCGTTGGCGATACTGCCTCGCCCTGGCCCCGTGTCGCCGAGCCGGGCGACACCGTCTGGATGGGCTGCGTGGATCGGCGCGGCACCATGGTCAGTTTTATCCAGAGTCTCTACTGGGAGTTCGGCTCCGGGGTGGTGATTCCCGGCACCGGCCTGGTGTGGAACAACCGGGGCCTGAGTTTCCGGCTGGACCCGGATCATCACAACGCCCTGCGCCCGGGCGCCCGCCCTCTGCACACGCTCAACCCCGCGTTGGCCCTGTTCAACGATGGCCGACGCATGGCCTACGGCTCCATGGGCGGGGAAGGCCAGCCGCAGACCCAGGCGGCGCTGTTGACCCGCTACTGGTACGACGGCCTGCCCCTGGACGAAGCCATCAATCGTGGTCGCTGGCTGTTGGGCCGAACCTGGGGCGAGACCGATGATGATCTCAAACTGGAAGCCGACCTGGCGGATCGGGTGGGGGATGAGTTGGCCCGCATGGGACATCGGACCCGCACCGTGCCGTCGCACAGTGAAATGATGGGGCACGCCGGCGCGGTGGTCGCGCTCAATGGCGGCCCGGTCATCGCCGCCAGCGACCCGCGCAGCGATGGCGCCGGATTGGTAGGGAGGGCCCCCGCTTGAGTGCCTTTTTAAATGAATGGCTGCCCACGATTCTCGCCATGCTTGCCACCGGAGCGCTCGCCGGCGTTCTTGCCGGCCTGCTCGGAGTGGGCGGCGGCATTGTCATCGTGCCGGTGCTGTATTTCGTATTGCAGGGCCTGGGCGTCGACCCCGACGTAGCCATTCGAGTGGCGACCGGCACCTCCCTCCTGGTGATCGTACCCACCAGTCTTTCCTCGGTTCGCGCCCACCATCGGCGGGGCAACGTCGACTGGGCGCTGATCAAGCGCTGGTGGCCTTTTATGGTGTTCGGCGTCATTGGCGGGAGCGCCACGGCCCTGGTAGTCAACGGCCGGGTCATCAGCGGTGTGTTTGGCGTTATCGCCCTCCTGGTGGCCGCCAATATGCTCTTTCGCCCCAAGGCGCCGCCAGTGTCCGAGTCGCTTCCCGGCCTGCCGGGGCAGGGGGTAATGGCCGGCGCCATCGGCTACTTCTCGGTGATGATCGGTATCGGTGGGGGCACCCTGGGCGTACCCATGCTCACAGCCTGTAACGTCGCCCCGCACCGGGCCGTGGGCACCGCCGCTTTCTTCGGCCTTCTGATCGCCCTGCCGGGTGCCACCGCGATGCTGCTGGCCCAGACGCCCGCGGGTGCCCCCGCCGGCATGGTCGGGCTGGTTAACCTCGCCGGCTTCGCCGCCATTGTGCCGCTCACGGTGCTGCTGGCGCCGGTCGGTACATGGCTGGGTTCCAAACTGGACGCGCTCTGGCTCAAACGCGTGTTCGCCATTTTTCTGTGCATCAGCGGCGCGCGCATGCTGATGCAGACCCTGGGAGTGTGATATGTCCGAAACTCTTCAACCCGCCTCCAATCTGATGCGGCCCTTCTCCCCTCCCCCGCGCCTGTTGATGGGCCCGGGCCCGATTACTGTGGACCCGCGCGTATTGCGCGCCATGTCCGCGCAGTTGGTGGGCCAGTACGACCCTGCCATGACCCGGTGCATGAACGAAACCATGGCCCTGTACCGGGCGGTTTTCGAGACCGACAACGAATGGACCTTTCTGGTGGACGGCACCTCACGCGCGGGCATCGAGGCGGTGCTGGTGTCGTTGCTCGAGCCTGGGGACAAGGTGCTGGTGCCCATCTTCGGCCGCTTCGGCCACCTGCTCACCGAGATTGCCGAGCGCTGTGGGGCCGAGGTGCACACCCTTGAGACGGCGTGGGGCCAGGTTTTTACCCCGGAGGAGATTGAAACCGCCATCCGCAGGGTACAGCCCAAAGTGCTCGCCGTGGTGCAGGGGGACACCTCCACCACCATGCTCCAGCCGCTCGAAGAGCTGGGAGCCATCTGTCGTGAGCACGGTGTCCTGTTCTACTCCGACGCCACCGCCTCCATCGGGGGTAACCCTTTCCGCACTGATGACTGGGGCCTGGATGCGGTATCGGTCGGCCTGCAGAAATGCCTCTGCGGACCGTCGGGCAGCGCGCCCCTGACGCTGAGCCGAAGAGCCGTGGACGTCATTCGCCGCCGCAAACATGTGGAGGCGGGGATTCGCAGTGAACACCACCGGGACGGCCAGGGCCCGCGCATTCCCTCAAACTATTTCGATCTGGGCATGATCATGGATTACTGGGGCGAGGAGCGGCTCAACCATCACACCGAAGCCACCACCATGCTCTACGGCGCCCGCGAGTGCGCCCGCATTCTGCTCGAGGAGGGCATCAAGGCGGCCATCGAGCGCCACCGCATTCACGGCCTCGCAATGGCCGAGGGCCTGGCCGCCATGAACCTCAGGCTGTTCGGCGACCAGGCGAACAAAATGCACAACGTCGTGGGTATTTATATCCCCGATGGCATTCCCGGGGAGCCGGTACGCCAAGCCATGCTGAACGATTTCGGTATCGAAATCGGTACCTCTTTTGGTCCTTTGCACGGCAAAATCTGGCGTATTGGCACCATGGGCTATAACGCCCGTAAAGACGCCGTACTGCAGACTCTGGCGTCGCTGGAGGCTGTGCTTCGCCGGTGTGGTCACACACTTACCGCTGGTGCCGGAACCGATTGTGCGCTGGAAATATACACCGAGGAGGGCGTCGTATGAGCGTCGATCTGAATCTCTCGGAAGCGGCTCTGGCCGAGCCGGCCGCTCGCCTGATGACCCGCTGTGACGAATTGGCTGGCATTAGTTCGGATCCTGACTGCCTAAGCCGTTTTTATCTGACACCTGAACACCGTAAGGCCAACGATAAGGTGGCGGGATGGATGAGAGCAGCGGGTCTGGAGACTTGGGAGGATGCCGCCGGCAATCTGTGGGGCCGCTACGCCGCAGCCGATCCGGCTGCGACCCAAGCGTTGATTGTGGGTTCCCATTTGGACACTGTGCCCAATGCTGGTCGCTACGACGGTATGCTGGGAGTGCTGACCGCACTTTCCGCCGTCGAGCAATTGCGAGCGGCCAAGGTACGACTGCCTTTCCATATTGATATCGTCGGTTTTGGTGATGAGGAGGGCGCGCGTTTTGGCACCACCTTGTTGGGTAGCCGCGCGGTCGCCGGCACTTGGCAGGATTCTTGGTGGGAGTTGACTGACGCAGAAGGCGTCTCTTTGTACTCGGCCTTCGAACGGTTCGGTTTGAACCCGGCCAGAATTGGTGAGGCAGCCCGTTCGCCGCAGGGCTTACTGGGCTATCTGGAACTACACATCGAACAGGGGCCTGTGCTTGAACAACGGGACGAACCCTTGGGGGTGGTTACAGCCATCGCTGGTGCTCGCCGCGTTGATATTGAACTGGTTGGTCATGCAGGTCACGCAGGCACCGTGCCGATGAACATGCGGCGTGATGCTTTGGTTGGTGCGGCAGAATTTATTCTTGCAGCCGAGAGAGTGGCCCGGGAGGAGGGAGTTGTTGCCACTGTGGGGCGGTGTGAGGCGTTACCCGGTGGCGTCAATGTTATTCCTGGCGCAGTGCACCTGTCATTGGATATCCGCTCCGCAGATGATCGCCTTCGCGATCACGCGTTGACGATCATTCGCGACCAATTAAAGCATATTGAAGAGCTCCGGGAGTTGAGCTCTACGTGGCGAGAAATCCATAATGCCCCGTCAGTCGCCTGTGCTGAGTGGTGGCAACAATTACAGTGCTCCGTGCTATCAGACCTCAATCTTAAGGCGCTGCGTTTGATGAGTGGGGCGGGGCACGATGCAATGGCCATGGCGGAAATTACTGATTGCGCGATGTATTTTCTGCGCTGCAAAGGTGGTATCAGTCATCATCCAGATGAGTCCGTTGCGCAAGCGGATCTGATTCCCGCAATAGCAACTCTGGTCCAAACACTACTTCACGTGCGGCGAACGGGATGAAACCCGCGACCGCCTGTGCTTTAATGAGGTGAAGCACACAGTTCTTTGACCCTCAGGAGTCGGCGGTGCCCCTTGCCAAACCCACAGCCCCGGACTTACTCGAAAGCCTCTATGACGGCGCGATGAACCCGGAGCGCTGGCCCCGGTTTCTCGGACAATTGGCCACCCGCTTCGACGGTGGAACCGCTTCCCTGCGCATTACCGATATCGAAAAACCACGGGTTTACTCCTCTTTCACTCAGGGGTTTGATGCCGAAGCCAATCGGCGCTACATGGAAGAATCCGTGGCGGTTGACCTGTTTCGTGACGCGCTGTCGGCGGCGCCCTTGGGCACCACACTGGCCAGTCACGAGATTGTGTCCGACCGGGAGTTTGAGCGCAGCGCGCACTATCAGATGGTGTTTCGTCCCAACGGGAACTTCTATGCCATGGGCGCCCAGTTCGAGCGCCAGGCCTCCCGGGCCGCGCATATCGGCGTTCACCGCCCCCGCCGTGCCGGGCCTTTCTCCCGCTCGGAACAGCGCGAACTGGATATCTTTTATCCCCACCTGAAACGCGCCGCCCGCATGATGCAGTTAATGGGGGAGTTTGAAGTCGTGTTGGGGCAGGCGAGAGCCGCGCTGGATTGCCTGCCTTACGGTGTCTGGCTGGTGGACCGGCAGAGGCGTTGTCAGTGGTTCAACGCTGTGGCGGAAGAGGCGATGCAGACGCATGTCTATGGCCTTGGGCTCAGCGGCGATCGGTTGCAGTTGCGGGATGCCATGGAAGAGTCCCGGTGGCGATCTGTCTGTGACCGGGTGAGCCGTGGTGATATCAGCGCCGATGTGATGCCCCTCGGCCACTCCGGCGCCACACTCGTGGCCATGCAGTATCGCCGGCCGTCGGCCCACGCACTCATGGGCCCCGAGCAGGAGGCGCTATTGGTGTTTCTGTTGGATCCGGAGCGACCGGTCAAGCCCAACGCCCAGCGCCTTCACACCCTCTATGGCCTGACCCAGGCGGAGATTCGTCTGCTGGGGGAATTGTTGCGCGGCTATGAGCTGTCCGAGATCAGCGCCTGCCTGAATCTGTCCATTCATACCGTGCGGGCCCAGTTGAAATCGGTCATGCGCAAGGTGGGCGTTACCCGCCAGGCGCAATTGATCCGCAAGCTGTTGATGGTGTGTGCGGCACTGCCATCGGATGGAGACGCGCATTGACCATCGAATGCTGTATTGACCGACCGGATGGGCGTCGCCTGCGGGTGCTGGAGCAGGGAGCACCCGACGCGCCGGTCTGGATTTACCTGCACGGGCTTCCGGGGTCGGCGGATGAAGCCCGGTTGCCGGAGGCTGTTGCGGAAAAGGTCCGATTGTTGGCGTTTGATCGTCCCGGTTTTGGTGGATCCACCTCATGCCCCGAGTATACCCTGGCCATGCTCGCAGAGGATATTGGCGCGATCGCTGATGCGTATTCGGTGCCGACGATCCGCTTACTGGGTTTTTCGGCCGGCGGTCTCTTTGCCCTTGCCGCGGCCCGAGTGCTCGGCGAGCGGGTGTCCCGGATGGTATCGGTGGGGGCGCCGGCGCTGCACTGGTTGGATGATCCCGATCGGGAAGCGGCGGCACTGACCGCCGGTGCCTGGCAGGGCGCCCGGGACAATCCGGCGCAGCTTGCCGAGTCCCTGACCGCTCTGACCGGCGACGGAGCCACCTTGCAGGAGGCGATGCGCAGCAGCCTGTCAGCGGAAGATCTTGCGGTTCTGGATGAGTCCGATACAAAACACCGGTTCGCGCAGACCATGACACAAGCCACCCGACAGGGGCCGGCTACATCGGCGTCGGCCCTTTCCCGTGAACTGCAGTTGATGGTGTCACCCTGGCGCTATGAACTGGAGACGCTACCGGCATCGGTCAACTTTATCCATGGCGATAGCGACCAGTTGCTCACCGTGCGCCACCTGGAGGCTCTTCACCAGAGCTGTCCTCACAGTCGCGCCGTTATTTTGCCGGGAGAGGGGCATTACTCGCCCCTGCTGGGACCCGGCGCGTCGGCATTATGGACCGACTGGATTCTGGAAAACGCCTGACAACAAAAGCCTTGAGCGGTAATAAAACTGCTTGTCAAAAGCGACACGTTGAGGGCAAAATTCGCGCCTCCTGCGGCTCGCCGTTTCTTTGAGTCTTTGTCATGCGTTTCGCCAGTTTCGATGTGTTTCGCACTCTGGGGTTTCCCGATACCCGCCATTTCAAACCCGACCACCTGTTCCGCCATCAGTCCGAGCTGAGTGCGGCCGAGTGGATATTGTTTCCCGAGTACTGGCAGATCAATGCGTTGATCTACGGCATGGGCTGCCGGGTATTTCCCAGCCAGGCCAGCTATCTGTTGGGGCACAACAAAATTGAAATGACCCGGGCATTTCAGACCGTGGCGCCGGCCCATGTACCGTTGACCCACATTCGCGCGAATACCCCGGACAATGCCGAGGAACTCTGGCAGGAGATGACTCACCCGTTTGTCGCCAAGCTCGCCAAAAGCAGTATGGGAGAGGGCGTGTGGTTGATCGAAGAGCGGGATCAATGGCGCGAGTATCTCGGGCGGACCGACACCCTCTATGTGCAAGAGTGGCTGCCCATCGATCGGGATGTGCGGGTGGTGGTCGTCGGGGATCAGGTGCTGGCGGCCTACTGGCGACTGCAATCCGGGTTCAGTTTTCACAACAATGTGGCGCGTGGCGGGAGTGTGGATTACAGCCCCGTGCCCGCGGTGGTGGCCGACCTGGCGCTGTCGGTCGCGCGAAAGCTGGGGGTGGATCACGCTGGGTTTGATATTGCTCTGGTGGGCGATCATCCCTACTTGTTGGAATTCAACCGCCTGTTCGGCAACCAGGGTATTCCGGGCGGCGGCCAGCGTCTGCGCGAGGCGATTCTGGGCTATCTGGAGCGTCAATCCGCACAGAATGACGGCCCCAGTCGCCCGCCGGAGCCGGTAGCGGCATAACGGCGTGTTGGTTTATTCCAGCGCGCGTGTCGGCTCATCCGGCTTGGCGTAGGCCAGCCGCTCCAGGCGCTCGGTGCGATGGTAGCTGTCCAGCCCGGAAATGGTCACCGCGTCCAACGCTTCGATATCCACGTAGCCGTCCGGTTGAATCACATTCGGCTCCACATGCACTGCGACGATTTCACCGACGATAAAATCGGTGTTGTTGGACTCCAGGTGTTTGCACTCCAGCAGTTTCAAGCCGATCTTCAGGCGGCTCTCGCCGACATAGGGGGCCGGGTGATCTTCCAGATAGCTTGGTTTTAACCCGGTGGCATCGAATTCCGATTGCCCGCGAAGGTAGCGAGCGGAGGTTTGATGGGCCGGGCGGATCATGCCGCCATGCACCTGATTCAGGGTGTAGTAACCGGTGGCCAGAATATTTCCCACGCTGTGCCGCTCTACCGTGCGCGGGCGCGTCACCATGCCCATCAGCGGTGGATTGGCCCCCAAATGGATGACCGAGTTGACGATTGCCAAATTGGGGTGGCCGTCCTGGTCCACAGTGCCGACCAGATTGGCGCTCTTGAAGCCCGCCAGGGAGTTGATGAATTGCGCGCGGTAGCGCTTTTCCATCTGCTCGATGCTCGGGCGGTCAAAGTACAGGGAAGAAGTCATAGTCGCTCCACAATGGCTTGTGGAAACACTATACGACAAGGTGGGGGCAATGGGTCAAAAAAAGGGGGTGGTCGGGGCCACCCCAAAGGATCGACTTCATGAAGCAATGAAGAAGAAGGGGAAATGCTATTTGGCAGAAACGCGTCAGACCTGAATGCTGACCACACCGTTTTCCACGCGAACCGGGTACACCGGTACCGAGTGGGCGTCGGACTCCAGGCACTCGCCGGTGCGCAGATCGTAGTGCTCCTTGTACAGCGGTGAGGCCACCACGGTGCGCTCGCCCAGGGAGCCGATAATGCCCCGGCTCAGGACGTTGGCTTTGCCAACCGGGTCGTAGTTGCCGATGGCAAAGACTTCATCGAGGGTCTTGCTGTAGAAAATTGCGACCTGCTTCTGATGGATCAGGGCGCACAGGCCGCTGTTGGGTTGCAGGTCGGCTTTGCTGCATACCTCAACCCAGGTCTGTTCCACTTTCTTGGCGACGGCGGTATTCATGGTGATGCTCTCCTTAAAGGCAATCGGTCATTGAACACAAACTTCAGGAATTGATTTCCACTAACGGGATGCGGTTCTTGCGCTCCTCGTCGGTGGCGGGGCGACGCTGACCGCGCTCGGCCACATAGGCGAGGTTGTCATCGATCTCGTCACTGTTGATAAAGTGGCGGAAGCGCTTGAGCTTTTCCGGATCTTCCAGGGTGGTCTTCCACTCGCACTGGTAGTTGGCCAGGTTGCGGGTCATGTCATCTTCCAGCTCCCGGCCGATATTCAGCTTGTCTTCAATCACCACTTCTTTCAGGTAATCCAGCCCGCCTTCCAGGTTCTCCATCCACACCGAGGTGCGCTGCAAGCGATCGGCGGTGCGGATGTAGAACATCAGAATCCGGTCGATGTACTGAATCAGCGTGTCGTCGTCCAGGTCGGTGGCGAACAGGTCCGCGTGGCGCGGACGCATGCCGCCGTTGCCGCAGACGTACAGGTTCCAACCTTTTTCCGTGGCAATTACGCCGATGTCTTTCGACTGGGCTTCGGCGCATTCGCGGGTGCAGCCGGATACGGCAAACTTGATTTTGTGCGGTGCGCGCAGGCCCTTGTAGCGGTTCTCGATGGCGATGGCCATATCCACGCTGTCCTGCACCCCGTAGCGGCACCAGGTGCTGCCCACACAGGATTTCACCGTACGCACGGATTTCCCGTAGGCGTGGCCGGTTTCAAAACCGGCGTCGATCAGTTTTTTCCAGATGATCGGCAACTGGTGCAATTGCGCACCGAACAGGTCCACCCGCTGACCACCGGTAATCTTGGTGTACAGGTTGAACTCCTTCGCGACCTCACCGAGCACGATCAGCTTTTCCGGGGTGATTTCGCCCCCGGCCACTCGGGGCACTACGGAGTAGGTGCCGTCCTTCTGCATATTGCCCAGATAAATGTCGTTGGTGTCCTGCAGGCCCAGGTGTTCTTCCTTCAGAACGTAATCGTTCCAGAAGGAGGCGAGAATCGAACCGACCGTGGGCTTACAGACTTCGCAGCCCAGGCCCTTACCGTGACTCGCCAACAGCTCGTCAAAGGTTTTGATCTGTTTGACGCGCACAATATCGGCCAGCTCCTGGCGGCTGTACTCGAAGTGCTCGCACAGGTGGTTGTTCACCTCCACACCCAGGGCGCTCAGCTCGGCGTCCATCACCTGCTTGGTCAATGCCGCGCAACCACCACAGCCGGTGGCGGCGCCGGTGCAGGACTTGATGCCGCCCATATCGGTACAGCCATTCTGCACCGCATCGCGAATCGAGCCTTTGGTAACGTCGTGGCAGGAGCAGATCTGGGCCGTGTCGGGCAGGGCATCCACACCCATGCCCACCGGTGCCTCGCCGTCGGTGGCGGGCAGAATCAACTGCTCCGGTGAAGCAGGCAGGTCCATCCCGTTCACGCAGATCTGTTGCAAGGTACCGTAGGCGTCGGTGTCGCCCACCAATACCGCCCCCAGCAGTTTCTTGCCGTCTTCGGAGACGATCAGGCGTTTGTACACTTCGGCCACACCGTCGCTGTAGGTATAGCTTTGGGCGCCGGGTGTCATTGCCAGGGCATCGCCGACACTGCCCACGTCCACGCCGAGCAGCTTGAGCTTGGTGCTCATGTCGGCGCCGGTGAAGGATTGCTCGGCGCGGCCCTGAATATGCTCAACGGCAATTTTGGCCATCTGGTAACCCGGGGCCACCAGGCCGAAAATCTGGTTGTTCCACAGGGCACATTCGCCAATGGCGTAGACGTTGTCCGCCGAGGTCTGGCAGTGGTTATTGATGGCGATGCCTCCGCGTTCACCCATTGCCAGGCCCGCCTGCTTGGCGAGTTCATCCCGCGGGCGAATACCGGCGGAGAAAATCACCATATCGGTTTCCAGGTGCGAGCCATCGGCGAAGTTCATCCGGAAGCGGCACTCATCACCTTCGATAATTTCCTTGGTGTTCTTGCCGGTGTGCACACTTACACCCAGTTTTTCGATTTTCCGGCACAGCAGTTGGCCGCCGCCTTCATCCAACTGACGGGCCATCAGACCATTGGAAAATTCCAGCACGTGGGTTTTCAGGCCCAGGTTCTTGAGCGCATTGGCCGCTTCCAGGCCGAGCAGACCGCCGCCGATGACCGCGCCCACCTGACTGTTCTGGGCCGAGGCGGTAATGGCTTCCAGGTCTTCAATGGTGCGGTACACCAGGCAGTGATCCTGATCCCCACCGGGGATGGGGGGCACAAACGGATAGGAGCCCGTGGCCAACACCAGCTTGTGATAGGCCTCGGTACGGCCGCTCGCCGTGGTCACCGTCTGCTCGTCCGGCTGGATGCTCACCACCTTGTCGTTCAGGGTGTACACCACGCCGCGCTCGCGGTAATCGTCCTCGGTGGTCAGCGCCAGATCCTCGACCGTCGAGCCGTCAAAGTAGCTGCTCAGCTTGACCCGGTCATAGGCCAGGCGCGGCTCTTCGGAAAAGGTGATGATCTCGTAATCACCGGCGTTCTCCACACTCAATAAAGTGTCGATAAACTTATGCCCGACCATGCCGTTGCCGACCACAATAATGCGCTGTTTCATAAAACCACTCCTGACTAAACTCAAAATTCTGATTCCGGTTTTACCGGTATTGGTGGATGACGGCCTTCGGCCTACGCAATCGACCGCTGCTGCGCCTCACTCAAAAACTGCTCCGGCGCCAACTGGTCCGCCAACCGGACCACATCCCCCACCACAATCAACGCCGGGGATTGCACGGCTTTGCGCTCGGCGGTCTCGGCCAACGCTTCCAACGTGGTGGTCAACACCCGCTGATTCGCCCGGCATCCGTTTTCAATAAACGCGGCGGGCGTATCGCCACTCAAACCGTGAGTCATCAATTGCCCGGCAATCTCTTCCGACCGGCTCACGCCCATATAAAAAACCAGGGTGTGATTCAACTGCGCCAGCGCCGGCCAATTGGCGGTCACTTCGGTTTCGCCGTGGCCGGTCACCAAGGTGCAGCCCTGGGATACGCCGCGATGGGTCAAGGGCATATGGGCGCTGCTGCTGCAACCGGAGGCGGCGGTAATACCCGGTACCACCTCGGCGTTCACACCGGCCTGGCGCAGGGTCATCAGTTCCTCACCGCCGCGACCAAACACAAAGGGGTCGCCGCCTTTAATGCGGCATACGGTTTTGCCCATCAGTGCCTGGTCCACCAGGCGCTGATTCAGATCGTCCTGCGCAATGCTGTGATGATTTTTCGACTTGCCGACATAAAGTGCGGGGGTGCCGTTCGGAAACAGCGCGCGAATATCCGCACTCACCAACTGGTCGTAAAAAATGATGTCCGCGCTTTCAATCGCGCGCAGCGCTTTCAGGGTCAGCAACTCGGCATCGCCGGGACCGGCACCCACAAGCCATACTTTCCCGGTTGATGCGGGAGTCGAGCGGGTCGGCTTGGCCGAGGGAATCAAAGGTTCAATGTTCATGGAGTTCATAACGGTTGCCCTGAAAAATCATTTTACGAATGCATGGTTGGGCTAGAGCAAAGACAGTGCCATTCACTGACAAACCCCATGAAAAAGTTTATAACCCCTTATTTTTCATGCGCTTAGCGGGCACACATTCTGCAGCGCGGGATTTTTATGCGTTACAAGTTCACGCGAAACGAGCACCACGGACGTGCAAAGGTGCGCTGAAATAATGCAAAACGGTGAAGGCGGGCTATGAGCAATTTGCGTTGAAATTGTGCAAGTGGTGGTGCGTCGTGCGCCATACCGGTGCTCTTGCAGATTTTTCGTTGGAATGAGTGCGTGAACTGAGGTGAATTCGGCCGAACGACCGACATTTAATGGCAGGAAATGAAATTGGCGTGGCGATTGCAGTACTTGAAGGCGTGATGACAACAAACACTTTCTATATTGCAGGTTGATCCATGACAGTTCATCGGTACGAACCCATTCCCACCGCCCAAGCCGAGTCCACGGTACAGACCACCTGTGCCTACTGTGGTGTTGGCTGTGGCATAAAGGCCACGGTGAATACCGAGGAACGGAAGGTGTTGATCGAGGGAGACGAGACCCATCCGGCCAACCTGGGGCGGCTCTGTTCCAAAGGCCTGGCGCTGGGGGAGACCCTGGTGGACACCGGTCGACTGCTCCACCCGAAAGTGCACGGCGAACAGACCAGTTGGAATCACGCGCTGCAGACTGTGGCTCAGGGTTTTGTGGATACCATTGTCGAGCACGGCCCGGACTCGGTGGCCTTTTATGTGTCCGGGCAACTGTTGACCGAAGACTACTACCTGGCCAACAAGTTGATGAAGGGCTTTATCGGCAGCGGCAATATCGACACCAATTCCCGCTTGTGCATGTCCTCCAGCGTGGCCGGGCACAAGCGCGCCTTTGGCAGCGATACGGTGCCGGGCTGCTACACCGATCTGGAACAGGCGGACATGATCGTGCTCACCGGCTCCAATCTCGCCTGGTGCCACCCGGTATTGTTCCAGCGTATCAAGGCCGCCAAACAGCAGCGCCCTCATATGAAGGTGGTGGTGATCGACCCGCGCCGAACCGACACCTGCGATATCGCCGACCTGCATCTGCCCATTCATCCGGGAACAGATGTGGCGTTGTTCAATGGCCTGCTCAGTTATCTGGCCCAACACAACGCCATTGACGAAGACTTTGTCCAGGCCCATACCGAGCATTTTACCGAAGCCCTGGTGGCCGCCATGGAAGACGCTGGTCAGCGCCCGGTGCTGGCCGAACAACTCGGCGTGGCCGACTATCAGTTGGAAACCTTTTTCCAGTGGTACGCCCAGACCGAAAAAACCGTCACCGTCTATTCCCAGGGGGTGAATCAGTCCACCGCCGGCACTGACAAAGTCAATGCCATCATCAATTGTCACCTGGCCACCGGCCGTATCGGCCGGGCGGGCATGGGGCCGTTCTCCGTCACCGGCCAGCCCAATGCCATGGGTGGCCGTGAGGTCGGCGGCTTGGCGAACACCCTGGCGGCCCATATGGAGTTTGACCACCCGGAGCATTGGCAACTGGTGCGGGACTTCTGGAAAGCGGACAACCTCGCCACCCGTCCCGGCCTGAAAGCCGTGGACATGTTCGACGCCGTCGCCTCCGGCAAAATCAAAGCCATCTGGATCATGGCCACCAACCCGGTCATGAGCCTGCCCAACGCCGACAAAGTCAAGCAGGCCTTGAAGGACTGTCCGTTGGTAGTGGTGTCCGACTGTATTGAAGACACCGACACCACGCGCCTGGCCGACGTGCTATTGCCCGCCGCCGGCTGGGCCGAAAAATCCGGCACCGTGACCAACTCCGAGCGGCGCATTTCCCGCCAGCGGGCCTTGCTGCCGCCCCTGGGGGAAGCAAGGCCGGACTGGTGGATCATCGCCGCCGTGGCCAAACAGATGGGTTACGGTCGCGCCTTCGACTACGCCAGCGAAGCCGAAGTGTTCAGCGAATACGCACGCCTGACCGCCACCGACAATAATGGCACCCGGGATCTCGATCTGGGTCACTATAGTCACTTGACCCTGAATGACTACGACAGCCTGCCGCCGCGGCAATGGCCGCTGCCGACGAAAGCCCCGTTGCCCGATGGCGACCAGCGCCTGTTTGGCGATGGTGTGTTCTTTACCCCCTCCGGCCGGGGGCGGTTCGTGTCGGTACGCTATCGCGCACCGGCCACCCAGGTGGATAGCCACTACCCGCTGACCCTGAACACCGGCCGCATCCGCGACCAATGGCATAGCATGACCCGCACCGGCCTGGCCTCGCGCCTGTGCGGCCACCTGCCGGAGCCGTTTATCAGCATTCACCCCAAGGATGCCGGGCGCTACCAATTGAAAGATGGTGCTCTCGCCGATGTCACCAGCCGACAGGGGCAGGCGCGGGTGCGAGTGCAGCTCACCGATCAGGTCAACCTGGGTGAAGTCTTCATGCCCATGCATTGGAACGATGTACACGCCAGCCGCGCCCGGGTGGCCGCCCTGGTAGGTGAATACGTCGACCCCACCTCCGGCCAGCCGGAAAACAAATACACCCCGGTTCAGGTCCAGCCCTGGTACGAACAGGCCGAAGCCCTGCTGGTCAGCCGAACCCCACTGCCCGAACTGGACGCCGACTACTGGGCCATGCGCCGCGTCAACGGCGGCTACCTCTATCGCATCGCCAGCGAACAGCACCCCACCGACCTGGATAAACAACTCCAGGGCCTGTGCCAGCAAGGGGACCAACAGCTCGCCTTCGGCCACCCCGAGCGCGGCGAATTCCGGCGCGCCTTTGTGCGCGAAGGCCAACTGCATATCGCCTTCTCCGTCGCCAAACAATTTGGCACCCGGGATTTCAGTTGGCTCGGCGACCTGCTCGAAGGCGACTTCGCCGCTACCGCCATGCGCGCCCTGCTAAGCGGTAAACCGGATCAGCAACAAAGCCAGGGCAAACTGGTGTGCGCCTGCAAACAGGTGGGTTACAACACCCTGTGCAACGCTATCCGCGAAAAAGGCATCGACACCGTCGACGCCCTCAGCGCCGAAACCACCGCCGGCACCGGCTGCGGCTCCTGCCTGCCGGAGCTGGAGCAGATTATTGCCAGGGAGCGTGCGCACGAGGCGGCCTGAACTTAAAGCCAGGGACGGTTAAATTCTGACCAATCCATACAGTATATTGGCAGCCGAGCCAAAATCGGGCACACTTTGTAAACCGAGCGCGCTCGTTTACACACCGTGGCTCATAAAAAAGACAATAAATTCAATGCATTACCAAACCGGGCAGTGAATTAACGCGCACCGCCCGTCAGAAAAACGCGCATGCACGCTTTTTCACCCTGACAACTTGGATGTTCAGCATGAAAATACCCGAATATCAGATAGTTGCGAAAAGCTCTTCGAGTGAATGCTCGGAGGGATATTGCGCATGCGCGATATACAAATGTTATGAGGCTCTAAAGGTGTGATGCCACATCCATACGCTTGTGGAGTATTCGAATTATGTCGATGCTGGAGTCGGTGCCAAGACGAAAGAAAATAACGTGGCTACCTTCAGGGTACTTGTAGTACGCCTGCCTAATTTCGTCACACTTGCGGCCAAGAGATGGGTTTTCGGCTAGCGCGTGGAAAGTAGAATCCAGTTGCTTGAGGTAAAACTTGCGTTGATCTCGCCCCCAGGTCGCCTCGGTGAAACGTGCGATACCAATCAGGTCTTCCTTGGCTTTATTGGTAACTTTGAAGGTGGGCATTAATGAGCTTCGCTGTCCAATTCATCCATAAGGGAATGGTAGCTGTAATCGGAAAATCCGCTACGCTCCCCCTCGATCAACAACTTACGGAGATGTACCCGCTTGGCGTCAGTTTCCTCAAGCATTCTAAGGCCGGCCCGGATAACCTCGCTAGTGGACCCGTAGCGCCCGCTTTGGAGTTGCTGGGCAATGAACTCGTCAAAATGCTCCCCAAGGGATATGCTGGTGTTTTTGGCCATGGCAGGGCTCCTAGTACCAATATGTGGTATTTAATGGTACTGCCTCATAACAATCGCGTCAACCCGGACTGCCAAAGCCTGCGCCGCTTCGCTATGCAGCCTTTGGCAGCCGGTTACGCGGGGCGTTATGTGATATACGAAGAGAACCAATATGAGTAACTCTAAGGTCAAAAAAGGTGACTGGATAACCGTCGGATCTTCTAATATCAGTGCCTACGTGTTTAATGTTATCTCAGACACTGAAGTTTCTGCTGGTTACTATCAGAACCAACGTAAGGCTATAAAAGAGGACTTCGTATGGGATGGGGAATGTTGGCAATTTAAACACCAAGGCCCCAATGGCAGCTACTTGCGGGGCGAAGAGGAAGCAATCGTCAAAAGAGGTCCTCGAAGTAGTCCATGAAACACATAACCAAGCGCAGCACTACGCAGCCTGCGGCTGCCGGACACTCGCAAGCTCGCGCCGGTGTGCGCGGGCGTTATGCACCAGATATCCCCACCTCAAAATACTTTAAGGAAGTAACGTGGCTGACGAAAATATCGAGTATGAAAAGCTCACACAGGAAATCTATCAGGCTATAAATTCTGCGGAAGGTGTTAAAAATATAGAGGTCAAACACAACATCAAACTCGCTGGGAAATCAGGGTGTAATCATCAGATTGATGTTTACTGGGAGTTTGAGATGATGGGTGAGAAGCACCGAGTTGCCATTGAGTGTAAAAATTACTCAAAGGAGGTGTCTGTTGGCAGAGTTAGAGATTTCTTCGGTGTGCTACATGATGTTGGTAATGTTAAAGGTATTTTCATTACAAAAAAAGGGTATCAGAGCGGAGCAGTAAAATTTGGGGAGCACTATGGGATATCTCTTAAAGAACTACGTTTTCCATCTCAAAGTGATTGGGAAGGACGAGTTAAAGACATCGGGATTAAAATGTCTGTTTTCTCTACAGATATAAAGCAGCGAAATATTGATATTGATATGGATTGGTTGTTTAAAAATACGGCTTATAAAGAAGGTGACCAGGTTGATTTATCTGGAATGGCTGACGATATCAAAATTGTTGACGCTGAAGGTAACAGTATAACCGACTTTCACACTATTGAAAGTGCGCTACCACACGAGTGGAAAGAGGAAGTGACAAGAACGCATGAGGAGAAATTTACTGATGCATTTTTAAAATCCCCAAAGGGAGAGTTGTTTAAGATAAACGGAATTTCATATGTTTACGATGTCAACTCTGAAACTGAAGAGTCTGTGACCGAGGGAGAAAGGATTGCGAAGGCAATCTTAAGGGATGTCACTTCTGGGAACATAAAATTTTATGATACACAGGGCAATGTTAGAGACGTAAGAAATGCATAACAAGGCGCTGCTACGGGAAATTTACTCGCCAGCGCTCCCAAATTTCTGCAGAGCGCGGCGTTATGCGATGCATCAGCCCAGAGGTACCGATGAACATCATAGGTAACGACCTCCCGACAATCTATGCCGATATGAATTTGTATCGCTACGTTGCCTACGGCGAAGTTGAGGTTGCGGATTTCGAGAGTTTCAAATGGGTATACTCTCATGTGCACCTCGACGAAATGGCCCGTACAGGGAATACCGATGCTTTAGAGGGTATGCGACTGCTGGGTGCAGTTGAGGTATGCGATGTCTTGGATAAAAATTTTGCCTCTGTGGGGAATGTCGTCCTTAATGGGTATGTTGATCCCGACGAGCGCTATCGACAGCACTTAGAGGCCGTATCTGGCTTTGAAGATTCGGATAGTACATCGGTAGAGGTCTTGCTCAGAATTTTTGGCGCCGACAACTTCGCTGAGCTTTCACTAACTCCAGAGATGTTGCGTGAAGAAGTGGATCGACTAACGGGCGATCTAGAAGATGGCCAGAGGTCCTCTCTGCTAGATCAAGCCGACTCTGCGGCCGTTGAGTTTCAGAAAACTATAGATGTGCATATGAGTGAAAGGCAGCCTATAGATAGAACCAGACTAGCCATGGGGATAAATAGCGGAGATCGACACAAGGCAGAAGCATGCGAATCTCCGATCGAAGAGATTTGGAAGATTATCGAACCGGCCATGGGCGAAGTAACTCTAGATCAATTCTTTGGCTTCACTCCCCACCCAGCTTTGGCTGAGATACCACATACCCAGCATGGTATCTTAGGAGGTGCGCATATCATCCTGAACTTGCTGGGAATCAGTCCAGATCGCGGTATGGCCAAGCGGGACAAAATTAGAAATATCATGTCGGATAGCCAACATTTGGGAATGGCTTCATATTGCAATGCCTTAATATCTTCTGATAAGCGGTTTATTAATAAGGCACGAGCAATATACACATATGTAAAATCCAAAACTAACACTCTACATATTCCATATGACCCTGAAGGTATCACGGTTTATATCGGAACTCGGGAGGCAGAAACTGGTGCATAACCATGCGCAGCACTACACAGCCTTCGGCTGTCGGACGCTCGCAAGCTCGCGCCGGTGTGCTTGGCGTTAAATTTGTCGATCGCTTAAAGGCTTTTACATGGAATTTAAAGAAGAGGCTCAGATAGAGCAGTTCCGGTCCGTGATTGCGGTTGGTGCATCGGCATTGAAAAGCGCGCTTTTAATAAATGGTGGTGGAGTCATAGCCGTACTGACATTCCTCGGGAATCAAAAGGATCAGCAAGGTTTTGTTTGGTTTGTATCTGCTATGTTCGTAATGTGTGGCGGCATCTCTCTGGCCGTTTTTGGTAATATTCTTGCCTACATAGCGCAAATTAAGCATCTAAACCAGCTAAAATCTAAGAGTCCTGGCGATCCAGCCGGTACACCTTGGGGGTATGCGGCGGTCACGCTAATTGTAATTTCGGTGGTTGCGTTCATAGGTGGGGTCATACTTGCATCGTTTGGTTTCGTACAAAAAATTTAACAAAGCGTACCAGTTCGCCGCCGCAAGCGGCGGCAGGACGCTCTGAACCTGCACCACTTTGACGGACATTACACCCCTTTAACAGGAGTGTAGCCCACTGTCCGTCAAAGTGGTCCAGGTTCGGTCGCTGGGACGCTAACCCGCTGCGCGGCTCGTCGCCCGTGGTTTGCGTTTATCGGATTGACACCGTTGCGCAACACGCTACAATCATCCCATGGTCAAGTCATTCAAACATAAGGGACTAAGGCGCTTCTACGAGACCGGTAGCGCTCGGGGCATCCAGGCCAAGCACGAGAAGCGCCTTCGAATGCAACTGGCAGCGCTGGATACCGCCAAGGAAATCAATGACTTGGATGTCCCTGGCTATAAGCTTCACCCTCTTAAAGGTGATAGGAAGGGCATCTGGGCGATTACCGTTAATGGGAACTGGAGACTGACGTTTGAATTCTCCGACGGTAATGCCTACGTACTCGATTATGAGGATTACCACTGATGAAGATGTATAACCCCCCTCATCCCGGCGAATTCATTCTGGCTACCTATATGGAGCCTTTTGGCCTTAGTTGTCGTTACTTGGCAGGGCGACTGGATGTATCGCCGTCTACTTTAAACCGCTTGCTCAAGCAGCAAAGCGGTATTAGCCCGGAGATGGCGCTGCGTCTCTCCAAGGCTTTGGGCCGGACCCCTGAAAGTTGGCTGGCGATGCAGGACATGTATGACCTCTGGATAGCAGGTAAAAGCGTTAAGCTCGACAAGGTCCAAAAAGTTGACCTTGATGCCGCATAAAACCAAATAACTTCACCTGCTGAGACGGAGATGCAAGTCAATGACGTATGGTTTTGTCAACCAACTCTTTAACCAGATCAACCTCAAAAACCTGCGGGGCGATGTTTTTGGTGGTCTGACCGCGGCCATTGTCTCACTGCCGATGGCCCTTGCATTCGGGGTTGCCTCAGGCGCAGGTGCGGAGGCTGGCCTTTATGGGGCAATTTGTGTAGGGCTCTTCGCTTCGCTATTCGGTGGTACCCCAACGCTAATCTCCGAGCCGACCGGGCCGATGACGGTTGTCATGACCGCCGTTTTGACCTCTCTCGTGGCGAGTCATCCGGAAAACGGTCTGGCAATGGCATTTACGGTGGTGATGATCGCCGGCCTTTTCCAGATTTTGCTCGGTCTATTGAAGCTGGGGCGGTATATCACCATGATGCCCTACAGTGTGATATCCGGGTTTATGTCCGGTATCGGGATCATCCTCATTATCCTGCAGTTTGGCCCGATGCTGGGTCAACCCTCGGTCAGCGGCGGTGTGCTCAATAACCTGTTGGCCATACCCCAGTTTATTAAGAATCTGAGCGTGGCCGAGCTTTCCATTTCGTTAACGGCGCTCCTGGCGCTCTTCTTTATCCCAAAACGTATCGCAAAAGTTGTGCCCCCGCAGCTCATTGTATTGGTACTGGGTACCGCTATTGCGTTGCTACTGTTCGGCGATAATCTGCGTTTGGTAGGCCCTATTTCATTGGGTATACCCGATTTCTATCTCCCGTACTTCACCGCTGATCAGGTGACCACCATGCTTATCGATGGCATGGTGCTGGGGACCTTGGGCTGCATTGATGCCCTGCTGACGGCGGTCATCGCAGACAGTCTGACCCGCAATGAGCACAACTCGAATAAAGAGTTGATCGGTCAGGGCATTGGGAACCTGGCCTCAGGCTTTATTGGCGGATTGCCTGGCGCTGGCGCTACCATGGGAACGGTGGTGAATATCCAGACGGGCGCCCGGACGGCCCTTTCGGGGATCGTGCGTGCCGCTGTTCTATTGGTGGTTGTCGCGTTTGCCTCGGGGTTGGCCTCCAATATCCCGCTCGCCATTCTGGCAGCGATCGCTGTCAAGGTTGGTCTTAGCATATTGGATTGGAGCTTTTTGAAGCGGGCTCATCGCGTCTCGACCAGCGCTACCCTCATCATGTACCTGGTCATTGCGCTGACGGTGTTGGTGGATTTGATGGTGGCGGTCGGCCTTGGGGTCTTTATCGCAAACATTATTACCATCGACAAGCTGAGCCGATTACAAGCGCAGCGAAATATGCAAGTCATCAGTGATGTCGACGATAATATCTCGCTCGAAAGCGAAGAAAAGAAAATCCTCGAAAAGAACCGCGGTGACATTGCCTTGTTGTATTTCAGTGGTCCGTTGATTTTTGGTATGTCGAGAGCGTTGGCACGCGAGAGAAACAGCTTGAATGCCTTCAGAAAAATTCTCATCGACCTAACCGATGTGCCGACGCTGGATACCACCATGGTGCTCGCCTTGGAAAACACCATTCAAGACGCTGTGCAAAGCGGCAAGTTGGTCACAACCGTTTGCTCAAATACCAATCGACACACGTCGCTGCACGAGTTTTTGGAATCAAACCAGATTCCGAAATTTACCTCCCGGATCGAGGCATTGACCTGGTTGGCTGATAAGGAAGTTTAGGTCAATGTGTTGAGCCCACCCCTTCGGTGAGATGATTGATGGAGCACTTGGCGGAACTCGGCTACCTCGGCCTCTTCCTGTCCGCATTCCTGGCGGCGACGATATTGCCCCTCAGCTCCGAGGTGGTGCTCAGCGCCTTGTTGCTGAGCGGCCTGTCGTCGGTGGTTCTGGTTTCGGTCGCCACCGTCGGCAATGTGCTCGGCTCACTGACCAACTATGCCTTGGGCTATTGGGGGAGTCTGGTGGTGGTCAAGAAGTGGTTGCGGATGTCGGAAGACGACTTTGGCCGGGCCGAGGCGCGGTTTCGGAAGTATGGGATGGTGTCGCTGTGCTTTGCCTGGGTCCCCATTATTGGGGACCCCTTGACCGTGATCGCCGGCGTGTTACGGATACGCCTGCGTTGGTTTTTGCTGTTGGTGACGGCGGGTAAACTGGCTCGCTATGTCGTCATCAGCTATATGACGCTCGCGTTTCAGTGAGCCATTGCTCCCACATCGCCTGGCACTTTGCTAAGGCAGTTTCTTCTTGTCGACGGTCCATTCAGGGTGTTCGGCCAGCCCCGGTGGATTGCCGGTAAATAACTTGCCTGCCGTTTCGTCGTCCTTCAGTTGCCATTTAAACCAGGCGGTCGCCACTCGGGCAAACTCTCCGCCGTGGGGCTGGCCGTAGGTGCCGCCGTGGCCCACGTCCATATTGCCGACGAACACTGGCACATGGTCAATCTGTTCCACGTCGTTCATGCCATTACCGTAAGCAATGTCGGATTCTCCGCCCAGCAGGTACAGTGTCGGGGTATGGATATTTTCCAACTGCTTTTTGGTCAGGTTGGGAATGCCGGGCATTGGATCTTTGGGCGGTTCGTTGAAGATGCCGCTATTGAAGACCCCCAAGGTGGTGACCCGCGGGTCGTCCGCGACGTCCAGCGCCTGCAGTCCTCCGCAGGACATGCCCGCGACGCCGATCTCGGTGGTGTCCAGCGCCTGATGGTAGGGGCTGTTCTCGTTATCATTCTGGACGATGGCCCAGTCGATGGCATCGGTCAGTTTGGAGGAGCTGGAGCGCTCTGTCTTCTGCTCCCCGTTTTCTGTGGGCATGGTGCCGATGGCGACGACCATAAAACCGTGGGAGGCGATTTCGTTCAGGAAGTTCACATGCTCCCAGGGGGAGTCGAAACAGGCGCCATTGCCCCAGACCACAATCGGGAGTTTCTCGTCGCCCTGCGCGGCGATGTTGTTGGGCCGGAACAGGGTATGTGTGGGCAGTGAGGCATCTGTTGCCATAATGGCACTGTAGGGGCCGGTGCCGCCGTCTTCGACCACCCGTGATTCGATGGTTTCGGCAGAAGCGTAATTTGCCAGGATGCACGACAGAAAAACAATTAGGGCTTTAGCGTTTCTCATGGGACTCGATCTTATTGTTGAGGGTTCGGAGCGGTCATTATGGCGATGAACCAAAATCGAGTCTACTGCCTGGGCGATAGATCCGCGCCACGTCCGCGGACGTAGCCTGTTGTGGTCTTGTCACACGTTTATTGCTGATTTCAATGAGGTCATGGTCAACCTATGCATTCTCTTCTATCCAAAGCGTTCGCTTCTCTATTGCTGCTTACGTGCAGTGCCGTGCTCGCCAATGAGGACGACTGGCGTTCTGAACTGGCGCGCGATGCGGAGCGCCTGCCCAGGTTGCACTCGTTGTTGGTGCTGCATCGGGGCGAGGAGGTGGTCGCACTGGATATCCGGGGGCCGGGGCTGGATACGCCGGTCAATATCAAATCCCTGTCAAAAACGGTGCTTGCGGCGCTGGTGGGTGTCGGGATTGAGCGTGGGGTTCTGGAGGGGGTGGATCAGCCCATTGTGGAGGCGCTGGGCGGTCAGGTGCCGGAGGCGGCCACGGAAGGGGTGGAGCGCATTACCTTGGGCAACCTGTTGTCCCTTCAGGCGGGGCTGCAGCGCACCTCGGGGCGTAATTATGGTGCCTGGGTCAATAGCGACAATTGGGTGCACCATGTGCTCACCCGGCGGTTTGTGGATAAACCGGGCGGGCGGATGCTTTACTCCTCCGGTAGTACGCATTTGCTCTCCGCCGCGCTGACCGAAAGCGCCGGGCGCAGCACGCTGGCCTTGGCGCGCGATTGGCTTGGGGAGCCGCTGGATATCGCCTTTCCCGCGTGGGATCGGGACCCCCAGGGCATTTATTTTGGCGGCAACAATATGCTGATGTCGGCGCGGGAACTGGCCGCCATCGGAGAGCTGTACCGCAATGGCGGCCGGGTAGGGGAGCAGCGGCTGTTTTCCGAGGCCTGGGTGGACACCTCCTGGACCGGGCGGGGCGAGTCCGCCTATACCGATGATCCCTACGGCTACGGCTGGTTTCTGCGCCCGCTGGGCGGTGAGCCCGGCTACTATGGGCGCGGTTATGGTGGGCAGCTGCTCTATGTCGTTCCCTCCCTTGAGTTGACGGTGGTGATGACCTCGGACCCGACTCCACCGTCCCCCGGTTCCCGCTATCTGCGCCAGCAGTTGCGACTGTTGGAGCACCACGTGATTCCCGCGCTGCGTCCGTGAGGGCCGCCCGTGCGGGCGGCCATTGCAGGGGGCTATACCGACCTTTGTGAGAATCTATCACAGATGGCAAATCGATTTGCTATGCTTCAATAGATCCATTCTTGTGCTATACCGTATAGATCATAGCCGCACGTAATCATAAATGAACGCGAAAGGAGCAGATCGATGAGTGACCAGAACACAGGCGCCGGAAAATGCCCGGTGATGCACGGGGGCGCAACGCTCGCCAGCACGTCCAATATGTCCTGGTGGCCCGAAGCCATCAACCTCGACATCCTTCACCAGCACGACCGCAAGACTGACCCCATGGGGGAAGATTACGACTACCGTGAGGAAGTCAAAAAGCTTGATTTTGAGGCGTTGAAAAAAGACCTTCACGCCCTGCTGACCGACAGTCAGGAGTGGTGGCCGGCGGACTGGGGTCACTACGGTGGCCTGATGATCCGCCTGGCCTGGCACGCCGCCGGTACCTACCGGATTGCCGATGGCCGTGGGGGCGGTGGCACCGGTAACCAGCGCTTCGCGCCGCTGAACTCCTGGCCGGACAACGCCAGCCTGGACAAGGCCCGCCGTCTGCTGTGGCCAATCAAGAAGAAGTACGGCAACAAAATCAGCTGGGCTGACCTGATCATCCTATCCGGTAATGTGGCCTATGAGTCCATGGGCCTGCCGACGTTCGGCTTTTCCTTCGGTCGTGAAGATATCTGGCACCCGGAAAAAGACATCTACTGGGGTGCGGAGAAAGAGTGGTTGGCGCCCTCCGATGAGCGCTATGCCAATGTCGACAAGCCGGACACCATGGAAAACCCGTTGGCCGCCGTGCAGATGGGTCTGATCTATGTGAACCCGGAAGGTGTTAACGGCCAGCCTGATCCGCTGAGAACCGCGCAGCAGGTACGTGAAACCTTCGCCCGTATGGCGATGAACGACGAAGAGACCGTGGCGCTGATCGCCGGTGG